>NZ_QUMC01000031.1:0-41952 GCF_003481925.1 Butyricicoccus sp. OF10-2
CGCGGTTCCTTGCGCAGGCTCCGGTCGCGCTGCCGGCGGCTCCTTGTGCAGGCTCCGGTCGCACTGCCGCGGCGCTTTGCGGAAATTTTGTGCCCTGACTTTGGCTTCGGTTCCTTGCGCGAGTTCCGTCCGCGCTGCCGAGATTTCACGGTAATACATCAAGTATTACTGCAAAACTGCGCCTCGTCAGTCCGCAAAATTTACTCACAAATCGCTTTTGTTCAATTATGCGGTATTGCCATAGTTTCTCAGAATTGGGAGGGAGGAGTGCCCTTATGGGCGGTTATGCGCTGTTGATCTGCCGCAGTCAGACCGAGGCCATCGGCCTGCGGCGGCATTTGGCGCGGTTGGGTGTACCGGGAGAGGTCGCGCGCCCGCCGCGTCACGAACGAACCGAATCCTGCGGATGGGCGGTGCGCGTGAGCGCGCAGCAGGCGGACTGGGCTGTGCATCGGCTGCGGCAGCTTGGTGCGCCGCTGTGCCGCGTGCTGCGGGAGGACTGACATGATCTATCTGGATAATGCTGCCACCACCTTGTATAAGCCGCGGGCGGTCGAGCAGGCGGTTCGCCGTGCGATGTACGGCGCGGCAGGCTACGCGCGAGGCGGCTACGCGGCAGCCAATCGAGCGGGAGAGTTGGTGTACGCCTGCCGGGAGCAGGCAGCGGCGCTGTTCGGCGTGGGCGAGCCGGAGCGAGTCATTTTCACGCTGAACGCCACGCATGCACTGAATATTGCGATAAATGCGCTCGTAAAACCGGATTCCCGCGTCATTGTGAGCGGTTACGAGCACAATGCGGTCATGCGGCCGCTGACGGCTCGAAATATCGAGCCGACCGTGTTGGATACGCCGCTGTGGGACGGCGCGGCTATGGTTTCTGCGCTGAAACAGGCGCTGGAACACGGTGCCAACCTGATGATACTGAGCCACGTTTCCAACGTGTTCGGCAGCATTGCGCCGCTGGACGAAATCGCGGAATTGCTGACGGCGGCAGGCGTGCCGCTCATCTTGGATGCGTCGCAGTCGGCGGGCGTGGCAGAGATTGACGTAAAGCGCTATCCGTGTCTTGCGGCGGTGTGCATGCCCGGACACAAGGCGCTGTACGGACCGATGGGCACGGGCATTCTGCTGGCGCTCGACGACCGGATTGCTGCGAAGCCGCTGCTGACCGGAGGAACGGGCAGTCTGTCCGAGAAGCTGCGCCAGCCGGATTTTCTGCCGGATGCGCTCGAGAGCGGCACGCCGAATGTGCCCGGCATCGCGGGACTCGCGGCGGGCATCGCCTTTGTCCGGGCGGTCACGCCGGCGCACATTGCCGGGCAGGAGAGACGGCTGGTGCATGAGCTGGCCCGTGCGCTCTCCCGCGAAAGCAAAATCGAGTGCTTTGCCGGAAAGGAGCAGACCGGCGTGCTGTCCTTCCGCGTTCCCGGCACGCCGAGTGAGGTGCTTGCGGATATGCTCTCGGACGAGGGGGTGTGCACCCGGGCGGGGCTACACTGTGCGCCGCTCGCGCACCGGACGGCGGGCACGGAGGACACCGGAACCGTGCGGCTGTCCCTGTCGTTCTACTCGACGGCGCGGCAGCTGGAGCAGGCCGCAGACAAAGTTTGCAGATTGGTAAAAAAACTGTGAACACGCTATACAGAAAGCCGGATTTGTGGTAGTATAAGTAAGGTAAAACATGGTGTTTGCGTGCAATCTGCTGCGTGCATCCGCAAATGCCCGCGAATATGAGGAACAAGTTAGGATAGGTGACAAAATGGGAGCGCTGCAAAATGTATTCTCACCGAATTTATCATGGCGGACCATGATAAGTTCGTTTTTCAGTGCGTTTGATCAATTCCGCACAATGACGCCGATCGACGTGGTGGATATCCTCGTCGTGGCGTATATCATTTACCGTGTTATGAAGCTGCTGAAGGATACCAGCGCCGCACGACTGGCCAAGGGTATTCTTATTCTGGTGCTTATCATGCTGTTCGCCAGCTTCCTGCGTCTGACCATGATCTCGTGGCTGCTGCGCAACGCGCTCAGCGTCGGCGTATTCGCCGTTGTGGTCATTTTTCAGCCGGAGCTGCGCCGCCTGCTCGAGCAGATCGGTAAGGGCAACCTCAGCCGCATGCTGATTCCGGATACCGACCCGAATGTGGTGGAGAGCATGATCGTTGCAACAGTTTCCGCGTGCGCGGATATGTCCAGGACCAAGACCGGCGCGCTCATCGTGTTCGAGCGCAAGGAGCGTCTCGGCGAGATCATCGCCACCGGCACGAGAGTGGACGCAGCACCGTCTGCCGAGCTCATCAAGAACATTTTCTTCAAGAACAGCCCGCTGCATGACGGCGCCATGATCGTCCGTGCCGGACGGGTGTGCGCTGCAGGCTGCGTGCTGCCGCTTTCCGGCAATCAGGGTCTGTCGCGCGACCTCGGCACACGCCACCGCGCGGCTGTCGGCATGAGCGAGACCGCGGACAGCGTGCTCGTCGTTGTCTCCGAGGAGACCGGCGCGATCTCTGTCGCCATCGGCGGCATGCTTAAGCGCCATCTGTCGCCCGAGATTCTGCAGAAGATGCTCGAGAGCGAGCTGCTCGGCGATGAACTCAGGAACAGGAACGAAAAAAGCCGTATTGCCGCCATCCGCGACAAGTGGAAGGGAGGTGCCGGCAAGTGAAGAAGAATTTTATCAAAAAGCAAGATTTTCTGCTGAAGCTCCTGTCGCTGGCACTGTCTATCGTTCTGTGGGCAGTTGTTATGGATATTGACAATCCTGAGCGCAACATGCGCTTTGACGATGTGCCGGTGCGCGTCATCGGTGCGTCCCAACTGAAAGCATCGACCGGTCTGGAACTCATCGAGGGCGAGAACACAACGGTCACCGTCAGCCTGCGCGGTCAGAGCAAGAGCGTCGGCGAGGTCCGCGCCAGCCAGATCACCGCAACGGTGGATATCTCGGGTCTGACCGAGGCGAATGAATACGATCTTCCGGTCACCGTGTCGGTCAGCAAGTCCGGCGTGGAGACTAACTATGTCAATCCCGGCAAGGTGCACGTCCGCGTGGACCGCGTGGAGAGCAAGGATGTTCCGATCGAGGTCAATGTGACCGGCACACCGGACGACGGCTATCGCGCAGGCAAGCCGACCACGGCAACCAAGAAGGTCACCGTTTCCGGTCCGGCAACCGATCTGGCGCAGGTGTCCAAGGCGGTTGCATCCGTGGATGTTACCGGCCGCAATTCCTCGCTGGCCGACTACGAATGCAAGGTAACCCTGTATGATCAGGACGGTGCGGCGTTCACCTCGAACTATATCACCAGCCAGACCGAAAAGATCAAGGTTTCGGTTCCGATCTACCGCGTCAACAACATTCCGCTGACCGTTACCCTCAAGGACGGCGGCAGCCTGACGCAGAATCAGGTACAGTGCGTCATCGACCCGGAGAACGTAGAGGTTATCGCGAGCAATCAGGCGGTGCTGAGCGACATCAAGGAGATCAACCTCGGTGAGATCGACCTCGGCAGCGTCCACACGGGCACGCCGATCTCCATGTCCATCAAGGATAAGCTGCCGAGCGGCGTTTCGCTCGTCAGCGGTCAGCCGGAAACGGCAAACGTCACAATCTCGGTGGACGGTGTTGCGACCCGCAAGGTTCAGGTCTCCAAGTTCGCGTGGAACGACACCGCGCAGGAGAATACGCCGTACACGGTCAACATCCTCACCAAGTCGGTCGAGATGGAGCTGCGCGGCAGTGAAAGCCAGCTGAAGAAGGTCGATGTGAATAACCTGTCCATCGGTCTGACCTACGATTCGGTATCGCTCGGCGTCGGCAGGCACACGGTCAAGGGCGTGGCTACGACCGTCGGTCTGCCGAGCGGCGTAACGCTCGTCGAGGAGGATATCGAGGTCGAGATTGAGATCACCGACCCGCATGTGTCGGATGAGACGATCACCTCGGATAAGACAGACAGCACAGACGATACGGACAGCACGGTCGCAGAGCCGACCGCGCACCGTACAAGGAAGGGCGGTGGCAGCCAGTGAGCCTGATGGTAACCGGCATCCGTCTGCCGTTTGATCTGCCGGAGCAGGCCGCCATTGCGGAGGCACGCCGGCTGACCGGTCTGACGGCAAACGACATACAAGCGGCGGTCTGCCGCGTCAGCATTGACGCGCGGCGCGGACAGATCAGCCGGGTATATTCGGTGCGTCTGGACGCGCCGTTCGACGAAAAGGCATTTGCGGAAAAACTGCAAATGCCCTTCGTGCGTTATAAACCCAATACGAAAATCGTCATTCCGCACGGCGAAAAGCGGCTCGAGCACCGTCCGGTGGTAGTCGGTCTCGGCCCTGCGGGACTGTTCGCCGCCTATGTGCTGGCAAAGCACGGCTACCGTCCGCTCGTGCTCGAGCGAGGCGGAGATCTGAACGAGCGCGACAAGGTTGTGGATGCGTTCTGGAAGGGCGGTGCGCTCGATACCGACTGCAATATCCAGTTCGGTGAGGGCGGCGCCGGCGCCTACTCGGACGGCAAGCTGACCACGCGCATTGGTGATCCGCTGTGCGACAATGTGCTGGAAATACTTGCCGCGCACGGTGCTCCGGCGGATATCGTCAAAAAGGCGAAGCCGCACGTCGGCACGGATATCCTCAAGAATGTAGTTCGTGAAATGCGCCGCGAGATCATCAAAAACGGCGGTGAAGTGCGCTTCCGCACGCCGCTGACCGGCGTTTCGGTCAAAAACGGTGCGCTCTGCGCCGTCGAGGCGGACGGGCAGGACATCGCCTGCGAGCGGGCGGTGCTGGCCATCGGTCACTCGGCGCGCGACACCTTTGCCGCGCTGCACGGAAACGGCGTGTACTTTGAGCCGAAGGCGTTCTCTGTGGGTGTGCGCATCGAGCACCTGCAGACCGAGATCGACCGCGCTCTGTACGGAAAGGCGGCGGGACATCCCATGCTGCCGCCTGCGGAGTACAATCTCTCGCGCAGAGCCGACGGACGCGCGTGCTATTCCTTCTGCATGTGCCCGGGCGGCGTGGTCGTTGCGGCACAGAGCGAGGAGAACACGGTCGTCACCAACGGCATGAGCTATCATGCGCGCGACGGCAAAAACGCCAACGCGGCGCTTGCCGTGTCGGTTGACCCGAAGGACTACGACGACGGAACACCGTTCGGCGGCGTGGCGCTGCAGCGCCGGATCGAGCACGCGGCGTACACGCAGACCGGCTCGTACCGCGCGCCGTGCCAGAAGGTCGGGGATTTTCTGAACGGCAAGCCGACCCGAAAACTCGGTGCGGTCAAGCCCAGCTATCCTATCGGCGTGGAGCTGGGAGAGGCGGCAGCCTGCCTGCCTGACTTCGCGCAGACCATGCTGCGGGACAGCCTGCCGTATTTCGGCCGGAAAATTCGCGGCTACGACACAGCGGACGCGCTGCTGACCGGTCCGGAAACGCGGACCTCGTCTCCGGTGCGCATGACGCGCGGCGAGGACCTGTTCGGACTCGGCTGCAGCGGCATCATTCCGTGCGGCGAAGGCGCCGGATACGCCGGAGGCATTATGTCTGCCGCCGTGGACGGAATCAGAGCGGCATTTCGGATTATGGAAGAGTTTGCAGATTGAGAATGGAAAATGGAGAATGAATGTGCTTTGGACATGACCATAATTTTCAATTCTCCATTCTCAATTTCCCATTACTGCAACTGGTTTTGAATAATAGAGAGGAAGATTTCAACGTGACCCAACAGGGAACCATCAAAAAGCTGCTGCCGAACGGTCTGGCAGAGGTCGAGGTAACGCGCCGCTCGGCGTGCGGCCACGACTGTGCCAAGTGCGGCGGCTGCGGCGGTCTGGAAACCCAGACGCTTTACGTTACCGCACGCAATCACGCGCATGCGTCCGTCGGCGACCGCGTGCTGCTCGAGGGCGAGACCAGGCAGGTGCTCGGCTTTGCCGTGCTCGTGTATCTGCTGCCGCTCGTGCTGTTTTTTGTCGGCTACGGCGTCGGCGCAGGAATGAAACTTGGCGGCGGACTGTCCGCGCTCATCGGCGGCGTGCTGTTCGTCGGCGGCATTCTGGCGGCGATGTGGTACAGCCATAAGCTGAAGCTCAGAAATGAAGCGCCGTTTGCCATCACCGAGCGGCTTTGATGCGGAATAGAGTCGGCGAAACCGTGGTTTCACGACAGGCAGTTTTAATTTTTTATGAATTTTCGCCAATTTTCTGTGTTCGCCCTTGTCAGATACGCAAAAGTTCGGTAAAATAGATTGAATACGAAAGTCCGTGCACACCGCACGGCGGGAAAGGGCTATGCGATGTTTGGCTTTATCCGTCCGGTGAAGGTCGAGCTGCGGGTGAAGGAGGCTGACCGTTTTCAGCAGGTTTACTGCGGCTTATGCCACGCGATCCGCGCAGAATACGGCAGATTTTACACCTTGTTTTTAAGCTACGATATGACGTTTTTTGCACTTGTTGCAGGAAGTGAGGAGCGGAGACTGCTCCGCCGTGCAGAAAACGATGCGACGCTTCTCCGTTTCGGCGGAAAAGCTGTGCCGAGACAGACGATGCACTTCGTCTGGCGGCGGACGCGAGCATCCTGCTGACCTATCACAAGTTTCAGGATGACCTGGCGGACGAAAAGGGCGCGAAACGCGCGCTTGCGGCGCTGCTGTGCCGCCTCGGCCGCCGCGGCTACGAGAAGGCGCGCGCACGCATGCCCGAAGCGGATGAGGACATCCGGCAGGCGCTCGAGGATCTGCGCCGTCTGGAGGCGGAACGCTGCCCGTCCATGGACCGTGCGGCGGATACGTCCTCGCGCATGACAGCTGCCGTTGTGCCGCGCACCGGAGACACCCGCGAGCGTATTCTGCACCAGATGTTCTATCAGATCGGCAGGTGGATCTACCTTGTCGATGCGGTGCAGGACATCCAAAAGGATATGGAAGAGAACAGCTACAATCCGGTCGTTCTGCGGTATGAACTGCAAACGCCGGACATCTCTGCGGTCAGGGAACCGCTCGAGCGCACGCTCGAACGCTCACTGGCGGATATCTGCATGGCATTTGACCTGCTGAGTCCCCGGAGAGATGCGGACCTGATCCGCAATATCATTTTTCTTGGTATGCCGACCGTTACCCGACAGGTACTGAACGGCACCTACCAGACGAACGAAGGAAGGGGAAAACATGGATCCCTATAAAGTGCTCGGTGTAACACCGCAAACGAGTGATGATGACGTCAAGCGCGCGTACCGTGAGCTGGCGCGCAAGTATCATCCGGATAACTATGTAAACAATCCGCTGGCAGATTTGGCCGAAACCCGCATGAAGGAGATCAACGAAGCGTACGACATGATCATGAACGAACGCAGGAATCCGGCGGGAGGCAGCAGCGGACAGCAGCAGAGCTATGGCGGCGCATACAACGGACAGCAGTACGGCGGCTATCAGCAGCGCACCTACACCGGTGCGAATGCCGCGCTGTACAGTCAGGTGCGGCAGGCCATCAATCAGGGCAACCTCGGCATGGCAGAGGCGCTGCTGCAGAGAGCCGCAGGACGGGATGCGGAGTGGTTCTATCTGACCGGCACGGTATACTACCGCAAGGGCTGGTACGATGAGGCCGCCCGCGCGTACACGCAGGCGTGTCAGATGGACCCGAACAACGCGGAGTATCAGCACGCGCTGCAGAATCTCCATCTGTCCGGCGGCTACGGCGGCTACCGGCCGATGCAGGAGACAAGCATGTGCGACTGCTGTGTGCAGACGCTCATCTGCAACTGCTGCCTGAACATGTGCTGCGGCGGAGGCGGCTGCTGATATGAGCACGCGCGAGATCGCCCGCGGCGGACTTCTGGCAGCGGCGGCCACGGCGTGGCTGTATTTCGGCGGTGTGATGCCGCAGATCGGACCGGCGGCCTGCCTGATAGCAGGTGTGGCCTCGGCGATACCGCTGCTGCGCCGCGCGAACGTAAAAACGGCTGTGCTGCTGTACCTCGTCACCTCGGTGCTGGGACTGCTGCTGACACCGCGCAAGCTGATCGTGGCGGCCTATGTGCTGCTGTTCGGCCTGTACCCGATCGTAAAATATCTGATCGAGTGCCGTCTGCCGGTTTTCACGCAGCTGAGCGGCAAGCTGGCGTATTTTAACGTGGTGCTGGTGCTCGCAGCCGTTCTGGTAAGCTGCGGTCTGTTTCCGCAGGTGCAGATGCCGGGTATTTTCCGGCTTGCCGGACTGTGGATCGCGGCAAATATCGGCTTTATTGTATATGATATCGGGCTGTCAAAGGTGATCGCGCTGCTGCGCCGCACCCTGCCGCCCGAATAAGAAGGGAAAGAGATATCTATGAAGAGTATGACCGGCTACGGACGTGCCAAGCAGGAGCTGCACGGCAGAACCATCACAGCAGAGCTGCGTGCGGTCAACCACCGCTATCTGGACTGCACGGTAAAGGCTCCGCGTCAGTACGGCTTTCTGGATGATGCCGTAAAAAAGGCCGCTGCGGCGCGTATTGCACGCGGCAAGGTTGAGGTTTACATCGGCGTGGAGACGCAGGAGGGCGGCGACATTGCGGTTACGGTGAACAATGCGGTCGCGGAGCACTATCTGGCGGCGCTGCATGAGCTGGCCGACAAGTACGGTCTGCGCGATGACGTGAGCGTGATGAGTCTGGCGAAGCTGCCGGATGTGCTCGGCTCCGAGCGCATCGAGCAGGACGCGGACGAGATGACCCGCGATGTGCTGTCCGTATTTGGCGAAGCCTGCGACAATTTCGACGAAATGCGTACCCGCGAGGGTGCTAAACTGGCTGAGGATGTGCGAAACCGCGCGTCCGAGATCGAGCGCATGGTCGGTGAGGTGGAGGTCCGCTCGCCGGAGCGCGTGCGCGAGTACCGCGAGAAGCTGCTCGCCCGCATGAAGGAGGTGCTGGCGGATACGTCCATCGACGAGACCCGCATCGTCACCGAGGCGGCCATCTACGCGGACAAGACTGCTGTGGACGAGGAAACCGTGCGTCTGCGCAGCCATCTGCAGCAGCTGGACGGCATGCTGAATGAGGTCAAGCCGGTCGGCCGCAAGCTGGATTTTCTCGTGCAGGAAATGAACCGCGAGACCAATACCATCGGCTCCAAGGCAAACGATGTGTCCATGGCGCAGGTCGTGGTCAATATCAAGAGTGAAATTGAGAAGATCCGCGAACAGATTCAGAATATCGAGTAATTTACAGTATATCGAGGAGTGAGGTCAGCGATGAAGCTCATCAATATCGGATTTGGCAATATGGTCGCTTCGTCGCGGCTGATCGCCATTGTCAGCCCGGAATCCGCGCCGGTCAAGCGTACCGTGCAGGAGGCCCGCGACCGCGGCATGGTCGTGGACGGCACCTACGGCAGACGCACCCGCGCCGTGCTCATCATGGACAGCGACCATGTGGTGCTCAGCGCCCTGCAGCCGGAGACCGTTGCGGCTCGTTTTGCGGGCGAGACCGAGGAAGGAGAACCAGAAGATGCGTAAGGGAACGTTGTATGTATTCACCGGACCGTCCGGTGCAGGCAAGGGCACCGTGCTGTCCAGGCTGCTGAGCGAGGACGAGAAGCTGTTCTTCTCGATCTCTGCGACGACCCGTGCGCCGCGTCCGGGCGAAAAGGACGGCGTACAGTATTATTTCCTCACGAAAGAGGACTTTGAGGCGAAGATCGCCGCTAATGCGTTCCTCGAGCACGCGAAGTACGTTGATAACTACTACGGCACGCTGGAGGCTCCGGTGAACGAAAAGCTGGAGGAAGGCTGCGATGTTATCCTCGAGATCGAGGTGCAGGGCGCGATGCAGGTGCATGAAAAGCGTCCGGATGCCGTGATGGTGTTCATTGCGCCGCCGTCGTTCGAGGAACTTGCGAACCGTCTGCGCGGACGCGGCACCGAGGACGAAGCCAAGGTGCAGAAGCGTCTGGAAACGGCGAAGGGCGAACTCGCGCAGCAGGATAAATTCGATTACGTCGTCGTAAACGACACGGTGGAGCGTGCAGTAAACGAACTGCATGAAATCCTTAACAAGCGTCGATAAGCGACAGTATATAAACAGAAACTTTCATAAAATAAAACTATATCTGGTAAATAAGGAGAACTGATTACTATGCTGAACCCTTCTATGCAGGAACTGATGAAACGAGTAGGCAACCGCTATCTGCTGGTAAACCTGGCAGCACAGCGTGCCCGCGATATTGCCGATGAGTCGGAGGAAAAGGGCGAGCCGCTGCCGGACAAGGCTGTTAAGCTGGCGCTCGATGAGATCGCAGCCGGCAAGATCGTTTACCGTCCGGGTCCGCGTGTAGAGACTGCTATTCCGCAGAACAATGCCATTGCAGCCGCTATGGTTGATGTGGACGATACCCTTGATCTGGATGAGGACGAGGAGCACTCCGACTCCGAGGATGACGAGGACAAGGATGAGAACGCGGACGAGGTGCGCCGCCTGAACGAGTTTGACGACGGCTCTCTGAGCGACGGCGACATTCCGGAGGAGGACCTCTAAGCCATGCGTTTTGCAGGGAAAACGGTCGTTCTGTGCGTGACGGGCGGCATTGCGGCCTATAAAGCTGCCGATCTCACCAGCAAGCTGCACCAGAACGGCGCGACTGTCCATGTGCTGATGACCGAGTCCGCGACTCAGTTTATCGCGCCGATGACGTTTGAAACACTGTCCGGCAACCGCGCGGTCGTGGATACGTTCGACCGCAGCTTTCCGTGGGAGGTGGAGCACATTTCGCTCGCGAAGGCGGCTGACGTGTTCGTGATCGCACCGGCGACCGCCAACGTCATCGCCAAGGCGGCGCACGGTATCGCGGACGACATGGTGACGACCACGCTGCTTGCCACCAAGGCGCCGGTCGTTGTCGCTCCCGCGATGAACACCGGCATGTATGATAATCCGGTAACGCAGGAGAATCTGGCTGCGCTGAGAAAGCGCGGCTTCCACATCATCGAGCCGGACGCAGGTCATCTTGCCTGCGGCGACAGCGGACGCGGCAAGCTGCCGGACACGCCGACGCTCCTCTGGGGCATTGAAAAGGCGCTGACCGAGCAGGATCTGGCAGGCAGGCACGTTCTTGTCACCGCCGGTCCGACACAGGAGGCCATGGACCCGGTTCGGTTCCTGTCCAATCACTCCACCGGCAAAATGGGCTATGCGATCGCGGCCCGCGCGGCCATGCGCGGCGCGGACGCAACGCTTGTTTCCGGACCGACGGCGCTCGATACGCCGCACGGCGTCACGCGTGTGGATATTGTTTCCGCGCGGGATATGTACGACGCGGTGACGAGCCGCGCACCCGAGCAGGATTTTATCATCAAGGCTGCCGCCGTCGGTGATTACCGTCCGGCGCAGACTGCGGATGAAAAGCTCAAAAAGGGTGACGGCGAGATGAATATCGAACTGACCCGCAATCCGGATATTCTCGCCGCACTCGGCAAGGATAAAAAGCCGGGACAGCTGCTGTGCGGCTTTGCGATGGAAACGCAGAACCTTCTCGATAACGCCGAGAGCAAGCTGCGCCGCAAGAACTGCGATATGCTTGTAGCGAATTCGCTGCGCGATAAGGGTGCGGGCTTCGGCACGGATACCAATGTGGCTACCTTGCTGTTCAAGGACGGACACAGAGAGACCCCGCCGATGATGAGCAAAGAGGCGCTTGCCGACCTGATTCTTGACCGACTGCTCTCTATGAAATAATTAGTAGTTAGTAATTAGAAATTAGTAATTTTGCGAAGGCAGATGTTTTCGCAATTATCGTAGGGTGCGACGACCTCGGCGCACCGTATCTAACGATTGGCACAATCTTCACCGTAGGGGCGGTCATTGGCCGCCCACGTCCATTTAACGATAATGTGGGAGGTCACTGACCTCCCCTACGGGCTACATAATGCCAATGAATTTACATGCGGTGCGCCGAGTCGTACCCCAGGGCACCTTCTCTTGCGGCGTTGCCGCAATTCACCTTGTCGCACCCTACAGTATAACGAAATCCACATCGTAAAATTGATAAGAAAGATGAGAAAGGTTGTGATTCTATGGCGGAAAAAATCTGTGCGGCCGCCGTGGATGCGGCAACCTATGCCATCGACAAGCTATATTCTTACCGTGTGCCGGACGAGCTGCGGGAACAGGTGCAGATCGGCACCCGCGTTCTCGTGCCGTTCGGCTTTGGCAATAAACGGGCGGAAGCGGTGGTGCTCGCCTTCCGCGAGGATGCGGGCGAGTTCAAACTCAAGCCCATCGTGGAGGTGCTGGACGAAACGCCGATTCTGACCGCTGAGCAGCTGAGACTTGCGGCGTGGATGCGGGAGAGATTGTACTGCACCTACTTCGACTGCGTACACGCCATGCTGCCCGCCGGATTGTGGTTCAAGCGCAACGAGACGTACACGCTCGCGCCGGACGCGGATTTGGCGGCTCTGCGGGAGCGGGACGGCGAAGACGGTCAGGTGCTGGCGCTGTTTGAGCAGCCGGGACAGACGCTCTCGGTGAGTGAGATACGCGATCGGCTCGGCAAAGGCGCGGGACAGACGCTGGACGCGCTGGCAGGCGAGGGGATCCTCATCTACCACAGCAATACGGCGCAGAAAACCGGCGATAAGACCGAAAAAATGCTCCGTCTGGACATGGAAGCAAGTGAAGCCATGTCGCACATCAGCCGCCGCAGTCCGGCGCGGATGGACGTGGTGTCGCTGCTGTCGGACGGCGGCGCGATGAGCCAGAAGGAAATCGTCTACATGACCGGCGTGAGCGACGCCGCGCTGCGCGACATGACGAAAAAGGGCATCCTCCGCGCGGAATACGAGGAAGTGCTGCGCGCACCGGACTTTTCCGAGGTGCCGCGCGCCGCGGCTCCGGTGCTTTCGGCGGCGCAGCAGCAGGCGTATGACGGCATGGCGGCGCTGATGGACGAAAACGCGCCTCGTGCGGCGCTTTTGTTCGGCGTGACCGGCAGCGGCAAGACGCAGGTATACCTGCAGCTGATCGCGCACGCGCTTGAGCAGGGAAAGAGCGCCATTGTGCTCGTGCCCGAAATTGGACTGACACCGCAGCTTCTGCGGCAGTTTGCCGCCCGATTTGGCGAAGAAGTCGCGGTTCTGCACTCGGCGCTGTCCGCCGGTGAGCGGTACGACAGCTTCAAGAAGATAAAAACCGGCAGAGCAAGGGTGGTTATCGGCACACGCTCGGCGGTGTTCGCGCCCGCGAAGAATCTCGGCGTTATCATCATCGACGAGGAGCAGGACGCGGCGTACCGCTCGGAGCAGTCGCCGCGCTACCATGCGCGGGATGTGGCAAAGTACCGCGCGGCACAGACGGACGCGCTGCTCGTGCTCGGCTCGGCAACGCCGTCGGTCGAGACGTATTACGGCGCAAAACAGGGAAAATACCCGGTTTTCACGCTCACCGAGCGGTTTCTCGGTGCCGGACTGCCCGAGGTCATCATCTCGGACATGCGCGGACTGGCCCGCGAGGGACGGAGCGGCATCATCGGCCCGGATCTGGAACGCGAACTGATCAGCACGCTCGAAAAGGGCAAGCAGGCCATCCTGTTCCTCAACCGGCGCGGAAACAGCCGCGTGATCGGCTGCGGCGTGTGCGGCTGGGTGCCCGAGTGCCCGTCCTGTTCGACCACCATGACCTACCATTCGGTGTCCGGCCGCGCGATGTGCCACTACTGCGGCGCTTCCATCAAGATAACCGGCAAGTGCCCGGCCTGCGGCAGCACGAGCCTGTTCACCGAAACGCCCGGCACGCAGAAGCTGGAGGAGGAGCTGCACGAGCGGTTTCCGTCCGCACGGGTGCTCCGCATGGACGCGGACACCATGACCGCCAAGGGCGCACACGAACGCCTGCTGAATCAATTCGGCAAAGGCGAAGCCGATATCCTTATCGGCACCCAGATGGTGACCAAGGGACTGGATTTTGAGAACGTCACGCTGGTCGGTGTGCTGGACGCGGATCAGAGCCTGTACGCGCAGGACTACCGCGCACATGAGCGCACGTTTTCGCTCATCACGCAGGTGGTCGGCCGCGCCGGACGGCGATTTGACACCGGACGCGCCGTGATCCAGACGTACAGTCCGCTGCATCCGGTCATCCTGACCGCCGCGCGGCAGGACTACGAGGCGTTCTACGAGAGCGAAATGCAGACGCGCGAGGCGCTTCGGTGCCCGCCCGTGTGCGATATCACCATGATAACCGCCGTCGGCGAACTGGAGCAGCAGGTGCTCAGCAGTCTGCTCGCGCTCAAAACGCGCCTGCAGAGCCTGATGGAAGGGCAGTTTGCCGATGTGAAAGCGCCCGTGCTCGGCCCCGCCGCGGCGCAGATGGTCAAGGTGATGGGACGGTATCGCTACCACCTCACCATCCGCGCGAAGGACTGTGCAAGATGGCGCAGGCTCATCTCGGGCGTGCTGCGGGAGTTTATGCAGGACGGTAAAAACCGGGGCGTTACTGTGTTCGCGGATTCCAATAATGAAATGTAGCAGTACTTGAGACCCCGGCAAAGAAGGTTAATTCAATGAGCAAATTTGTCATTCGCAGGGCAACAGAAAACGATGCAGAATCGCTTTTGAAGATTTACGAGCCTTACATAACGGATACAACCATCACGTTTGAATATGATGTGCCGACGGCTGAGGCGTTTGCGGGCCGTATCCGCGAAACGGCGGCTGCGTTTCCATATCTCGTCTGCGAGTGTGACGGCGTTATCATGGGTTACGCCTACGCGCACCGCATTCGTGAGCGCGCGGCGTACGACTGGGATGCGGAGCTGTCCATCTATCTGGCACAGGGCACCCACGGACATGGTGTGGGCACGACCGTGCTGGCGTGCCTGATCGACCTGCTCGAGCTGCAGGGGCTGCGCCACCTGTACAGCTGCGTGACCCTGCCGAACGAAAAAAGCATTCGCATGCAGCGCAGACTGGGTTTCGAAGACGCAGGCGTGTGGCACGACTCCGGCTGGAAGTTTGACGGCTGGCACGATGTGGCATGGCTGGAAAAGCATATCGGCAGCGGAAAACCGCAGCCGGTGACGCCGTTTCCGGCGCTCGATGAGAAAAATATACAGGAATGTTTACAAAAATACATGGATAAGCTGAATCAAGTGGAGGAATAAAACAATGGCACTGAGAAAGATTTTGACCGAGGGCGACGAGCAGCTGCTCAAGCACAGCCGCAAGGTAGAGAAGTTTGACGACCGTCTGCACACGCTGATCGACGATATGCGCGAAACGCTCGAGAACTCCGGCGGCGTTGGTCTGGCGGCACCGCAGGTGGGAATCCTGCGCCGCGTTGTCGTGCTGCTGGATGTGAACAAGGAGCCGGAGGAGATGGTCGAGCTGGTAAACCCGGAAGTCATCGAGCAGAAAGGCTCCGAGCGCGTTGTTGAGGGCTGCCTGTCCGTGCCGGGCGTTTACGGCTATGTGACCCGTCCGACCTGGGCGAAGGTTCGCGCACAGGACCGTTTTGGCAACTGGTTCGAGCGCGAAGGCGAGGGCATTGTAGCGCAGTGCTTCTGCCACGAGACCGAGCATCTGGACGGCCATCTGTTCACCGAGAAGGTCGAGGAGTATATCGACCCGGAGGCAATGCAGGGTGGTGACGAGGAATAATGCGTATCGTATTCATGGGCACGCCGGACTTCGCCGTGCCGAGCCTGCAGGCGCTCATCGACGCCGGACATGACGTCTGCGCGGTGTACACGCAGCCGGATAAGCCGCAGGGCCGCAAGCAGATTCTCACTGCACCGCCGGTGAAAACGCTCGCACTCGAGCATGATATTCCGGTTTTCCAGCCGAATACCCTCAAAAATGAGGACGAGCAGGCGCGTCTGCGCGAGCTGGCACCTGAGGTTATCATCGTAGTGGCATACGGCAAGCTGCTGCCCAAGGCGGTACTCGATATCCCGCCGCACGGCTGCATCAACGTGCATGGTTCACTGCTGCCGCGCTGGCGCGGCGCCGCTCCGATCCAGTGGGCGGTTATCGCGGGCGATGAAATGGCAGGCGTTACCACCATGCAGATGGCGGAAGGTCTGGACACCGGCGATATGCTGCTCACCTATGAGACCAAGGTTGGCGAGAAGGAGACCGCAGGCGAACTTTTTGACCGTCTGGCGCAGTCCGGTGCGGAACTTTTGACCCAAACGCTCGTCAAATTAGATGAGATCGAGCCGCGTCCGCAGGACGATGCACAGAGCTGCTACGCCCATATGCTGGATAAGCAGATGGCGGTGATCGACTGGAGCAAATCGGCGCACGAGATCGACTGTCTGATTCGCGGACTGAATCCGTGGCCGATCGCGCTGACTACGCTTTCCGGTGAAAGGCTGAAGGTGTTTGCCGCCGAAAAGGCAGCCGGCAATGGCGAGCCGGGCACGGTGCTCGAAGCTGACCCGAAAAAGGGCCTGACCGTGGCGTGCGGAGAGGGCGCGCTGGGACTGACCGAGATTCAGCTGGTCGGCGGCAAACGCATGAAGGCTACGGACTTTCTGCGTGGGCACGCAATCGAAGTCGGCACTAAGCTGGGAGACGAATGAAAAAGCGTGAGGAGTGAAGAACGGAGAGGACGTAAGCTCCAATCTCCAATTCTCCACTCTGGTATGGAGGTTTTCTTATGCCCTATCATGGTTACTACTACGGCATTGATATGTACTACATCGTACTGGTTCTGCCGTGCGTTTTATTTGCATTCTGGGCGCAGAACAAGGTAAACAGCACGTTTAACCGCTACTCGCGGGTGCAAAATCTGCGGGGACTGACCGGCGCACAGGCGGCGGAGGCGGTGCTGCGGTACAACGGCGTGTCCGGTGTGCGCATTGAGTACGTTTCCGGCAAGCTGACCGACCATTTTGACCCGAGAAGCAACGTCATTCGGCTGTCGAGTGCGGTGTACTCGTCCACGTCGGTGGCGTCCATCGGCGTCGCCGCGCACGAGGCAGGGCATGCGGTGCAGTACGCCATCGGCTATGCGCCGATCAAGCTGCGCGCGGCGATCATCCCGCTGACGCAGTTCGGCTCGATGGCGGCGATGCCGCTGCTGATCCTCGGCCTGATCCTTAACACGAGCACGCTCGTCACGATCGGCATTGCGGCGTTCGGTCTGTCCACGCTGTTCCAGCTGGTGACCCTGCCGGTGGAGCTGGACGCATCCCGCCGCGCTTTGCAGACCATTCAGCAGAACGGCCTGCTGACCGCAGACGAGTACCCGATGGCGAAAAAGACGCTCACGGCAGCGGCGCTGACCTATGTTGCCGCGCTGGCGACCTCGCTGGCACAGCTGCTGCGTCTGGTGCTGATTTTTGGAGGAAGAGACCGCAATGATAGATAAACGTCCCAAAACACCGCGTGAGGTGGCGGCGTTCTCGCTGTTTTCCATGGCAGAGGAGGCCGCCTGGTCGGACGGTGCGCTGCACCACTATTTATCCCGCGCGGGACTGGACAGCCGTGATGCGGCGCTGGCCTCGCGGCTGACCTACGGCACGGTGCAGAACCAAATTTTACTGGACTGGTACCTGCGGCACTTCTCAAGCGTGCGGCTGAAAAAGATCGCGCCGCGCGTGCTGGCGTGCCTGCGGATGGGGCTGTATCAGCTGATCTTGATGGATAAGATTCCCGCGCATGCGGCGGTTGCCGAGACGGTCGCGCTGGTCAAGCACTACGGCCACGCAAATGACCGCACGGTCGCCTTTGCCAATGCGGTGCTGCGAAATGCCGCAAATGCGGCGCAAAACGGCTCTTTGCCGCGCCTGAACTGCCCGGATAAGGAAAGCTACTACGCACTGCAGTACAGCCACCCGGAGTGCTCGTGCGCCTGCTTTCCGAGCAGTACGGCCAGAAGCTGACGCAGAAAATCTGTCAGGCGGATAACGCGGACGCGCCGATTTCGGTGCGTGTGAACACGATGAAATGCACGCCTGCCGAGGCTCAGGCAGAGCTGGAGGCCGCCGGACTGACCGTGCAGCCGCACGAGGCATTCCCGGAAATCCTGCTGTGCAGCGGCGGAGACGCAGCCGCGCTTCCGGCGTTTATCGAGGGCCGTGTGACCGTGCAGGACGCGGCAAGCGCACTCGCGGCGGCGGTCGCTGACCCGAAACCGGGCAGCACCGTGCTCGACTGCTGTGCGGCGCCCGGCGGCAAGAGCTTTGCCATGGCGGAGAAGATGCAGGGGAAAGGCAGCGTCACCTCGTGCGACATTTACGAGCACAAGCTGAAACGCATCCGCGACGGCGCAGCCCGCCTCGGACTGCCGAATATCCGCACCGAGCTGCAGGACGCCTCGGTCTGCCGCGAGGAATGGAAGGACAGCGCGGACGTTGTGCTGTGCGACGTGCCCTGCTCGGGACTGGGCATTATCCGCAAGAAACCCGAAATTCGGTTCAAGAATCCGGACGAAATCCAGACTTTGCCGGAGATTCAGGCGAGAATCCTTGCAAACTGTGCACAGTATGTAAAGAAGGGCGGCACGCTCGTCTACTCGACCTGTACCATCCTGCAGCGGGAAAACGAGGACGTTGTCCGCGCGTTTCTCACCGAAAACCCGGAGTTTGAAGCGGTTTCTTGGACGCATCCGGTCTGCGGAGAGAGGGCAGACGGTATGGTGACGCTGCTGCCGCCCGTTCACAATACGGATGGGTTCTTTATTGCGAAAATGTACCGTAAGTGATAGTGGAATCGTAGGGCGGGGCGCCCGCCCTACAGGAAAACGAGAGAGAAGATTTGAAGGAGAGACACATGGTCGAAATCAAATCCCTTACAATAGATGAACTGAAAACCGCCCTGAAGGAAATGGGCGAAAAGCCGTTCCGTGCGGGACAGATCTTCAAATGGCTTCACGAGGGTGTGGAGTCCTTTGAAGAGATGTCCAACTTATCCAAGGACTTACGGGCGCGTTTAGCGGAAAATTTCCTGCTGACCGTACCGGAGGTCGCCCGCAAGCAGGTGAGCCGCGTTGACGGCACGGTGAAATACTTATGGCGTCTGCGGGACGGCAACTGCGTGGAGTCCGTTCTGATGCACTACGAGCACGGCGTGTCCGTCTGCGTTTCGACGCAGGTCGGCTGCCGGATGGGCTGCAAGTTCTGTGCCTCCGGTCTGAACGGACGCACGCGCAGTCTGTCCGCAGGCGAGATTCTGGACGAAATCCTGTTCATGCAGAAGGACAGCGGCGAAAAGGTCTCCAACATTGTGCTGATGGGCACCGGCGAGCCGCTCGACAACTACGACAACGTGCTCAAATTCCTGCATCTGGTGAGCTGTCCGGAGGGGATCAACATCGGACAGCGCCATATCTCCTTGTCAACCAGCGGAATTGCTGATAGAATAGAGATGTTAGCACGGGAAAAGCTGCAGATCACGCTGTCTGTGTCGCTGCACGCGCCGGATGACGAAACACGCTCGTCCATCATGCCGGTGAACGACGCGTATCCGGTCGAGCGCCTGATGAAGGCGTGCCGGTACTATTTTGACACCACCGGACGGCGCATTTCCTACGAGTACATGATGGCGCGCGACAAGACCGACCGCCCGTGGCAGGCCGACCTGTTGGCGAAGCTGCTGAAAGGAAGACCGGCGCACGTCAACCTCATTCCGCTGAATGAGGTGGCGGAAAGCCCGCTGAAACCGTCCAGACCGGAAACCGTCCGCAAGTTCCAGCAGGCGCTCGAGAAGCGCGGCGTTACCGCGACCGTAAGGCGCAAGCTGGGTCCGGATATTGATGCGGCCTGCGGTCAGCTCCGTCAGCGACAGCTGAAGGAGGACGGAAAGAGCAGTTCTCGTGATTAACTTGAATATTCTCACATATAAACACAATCGAAGGAGGTTGTGAAATGGAATATTTCGGCTTGACCGATAAGGGACGGGTGCGCCCGACCAATCAGGATATTTTTCAAATCGAAGCGCGGGAGGACAACCAGACCGCGCTCCTCGTCGTGTGCGACGGCATGGGCGGTGCAAATGCGGGCAACGTAGCCAGCCGCTTTGCCGCGCAGAGCTTTATCGAGTCCGCGGGTGACGCTTTAAGCGGCACGCTGGACGAAACGGCACGGCAGAACCTGCTGACGCAGGCGCTCAAGCAGGCGAACGAGACGGTTTTCTCTCTGGCGGGCAGGCAGCCGGAGTTCCGCGGCATGGGCACGACCCTGGTTGCCGCGCTCATTCAGGGCGACTGCGCGACCGTTATCAACGTGGGCGACAGCCGCGCGTACCGCTTTGACGGCGAAGCCATGCACCAGATCAGCGAGGACCACTCCTATGTGGAGGAGATGCGCCGCCGCGGCAAGATCACCGAGGCGGATGCGCGCACCCATCCGCAGAAAAACCTCATCACCCGTGCGGTAGGCGTGGAGCCGTATGTCGAAGGCGACCTGTTTGAAGTGCGCCTGACTGAAAAGGACATGCTGCTGCTCTGCTCGGACGGTCTGACCGGCATGGCGGAGGACAGCCGGATCGCGGAGGTGCTGGCAAACGCGCCGACGCTCGAGCTGGCCGGTGACGCGCTGCTGCAGCTGGCGCTTGACGGCGGCGGCCGCGACAACATCACCGTTGCGCTGTTCACCCTCGGCAAAAAGCAGGGAGCGTGACGGATTATGGATAAATATATCGGCAGTATGCTCGGCGGACGCTATCAGATTGAGGAAATCGTCGGCGTCGGCGGCATGGCGGTCGTTTACCGGGCGCGGGATACCGTTCTCGGGCGCGATGTGGCACTCAAGGTGCTCAAAAAGGAGTTCGCGGAGGATCCGGATATCCGCAAGCGGTTCTCCATTGAGTCGCGCGCCGTTGCCAAGCTGAGCCACCACAATATTGTTTCCGTGTTCGACGTCGGCAGCGAGGACGGCACGGATTATATCGTTATGGAGCTGATCGAGGGCATCACCCTCAAGCAGTATCTGCAGCGCAAGGGCCATCTGTCGTGGGAGGAGACCATTTTCTTCGCTGAGCAGGTTGCCCGCGCACTCATGCACGCACACTCGCGCGGCATCATCCATCAGGACGTTAAGCCGCAGAACGTTATCATTCTGCGGGACGGCACCGCAAAGCTGACCGATTTCGGCATTGCCTCGTTCGCTGCCGCGCAGGAGACCCGCGTGGTGCAGGAGGCCATCGGCTCGGTGCACTATATCTCGCCGGAGCAGGCCAAGGGCAGCAAAATTGACTACCGCACCGACCTGTACTCGCTCGGCGTGATGATGTACGAAATGCTGACCGGCAAGCTGCCGTTTGAGGGCGAAACCGCGCTCCAGATCGTCATGCAGCACATCAATGAGGTTCCGATCATCCCGAGTGCGTTTGTGCCGGGCATCCCCAAGGGCATGGACGACATTGTCATGCACGCCATGAGCGCGAACATCAGCCGCCGGTACGAGTCCGCGGAAAAGATGTACGAGGACATGGAGGTGCTCCGCTCGGACCCGAATGCACGCTTCCACTATGTGGCAAGCGAGGACAACTCGGGCGAGACGCAGATCATCGGCGCGGACATTCAGCGCGCGGCGCGCCGCAGTGCGGCAGAGCATGAAGCCGCTTCCGTTGAGGGCGCAGCTGCGCCGCGCACCCGCACGCGCACGCAGACCCAGCCCCGCACCCGCACCGGTTTCCGCAAAAAAGAGCAGGATGAGCCGAACGGCTTTTTTGAAAAGCTGGCCGAACGGCCCGGAATGGCAGTCGGCATGGCGGTCGGCGTGATTGCGGTGATCAGTCTGCTGCTGGTCGGCATTCTGATGCTCACCGGCAGCAGCGACAAGTCGGAGAAGATTATCGTGCCCGGCCTCATCGGGCGCAATATCGACGAAGTACTGGCCGACCCGGATATAACCGACAACTTCACGGTAAAGGAAGCGACCGAACGGCAGGAATCCGACCGTCCGGTCGGTGAGATACTCGAGCAGGACCCGAACGCCGACGGTAAGAAAAAGGCAACCAAGGGTACGATCATCACGGTAACGGTGTCCTCGGGCGGCGAAAACGTCAAGGATACCTACAAGGTGATCGACTTTACCGGCAAGACGCTCGATTATGTACAGGCGGCGCTGGCATCGCGCGATATCAAGTGCGAGGTCGTTGAGGAATACAGCGACGACGTGGAGGAAGGCAAGGTTATCCGTACCGACCCGGAGGCGGGTGCCGAGCTGGAAAAGGGCGCGACGCTGACCGTCTATATCAGCAAGGGCAAGCAGAAGGACGATAACGAAAACGTTGCTGTGCCCGGTCTGCTTGGCATGACCGAGGACAAAGCGCGTGCGGCGCTGGAGGCAAAGGGCTTGAAGATCGGCTCGGTAGACCAGGTGGACAGCTCTGCGGAAGCCGGTTCGGTCGTATGGCAGTCGCAGGATGCGGGCGCGGAGGTCGCAAAGGGCACTGTCGTCAACATCCAGATCTCCAAGGGCAAGAGCACATCGAACAATAACTCGCCGGATAACAGCGGCGGCAATTCCGGCGGTCAGGACAACGGCGATGGCGGCTACGACGATACGCCGAGCCTCGGCAGTGCGACCATTCCGGTTTCGCTGCCGGACAACACGGATACCGCGCACGTTATCATCTATGTGGACGGCGTGATCCAGTATGACGACACCTGCAGCACGAGCGGCGGCAGCACGTCCATCTCGGTGAGCGGCTCGGTGGGCGACCATGATGTTACGGTCAGCGTGGACGGTTCGACTACCTCGCAGACGTACACATTCAGTTAAAAAACGGAGGAATTAAGTTTGATCGAAGGGATCATTCTGAAGGGCATCGGCGGTTTCTACTATGTGGATACCGCCGAAGGCCTCATTGAATGCAAAGCACGCGGACGGTTCCGCAAGACCGTGGGCAAGCCTATTGTCGGGGACCGTGTGACGCTGGAAATCCAGCCGGAGGACGGCACCGGCTATCTGCAGACGATCGCGCCGCGCAAGAACAGCCTGATCCGGCCGGCTGTGGCGAATCTGGATCTGGTCGTTGCCGTGGCGAGCGCGGCACCGCCGGTGACCGACCCGTTCCTGATCGACAAGGTAACGGCGATCGCGGTGCACAAGAACATGGACGCACTGGTCGTCATCAACAAGACGGATGCGAATCCGGGTGACGAGCTGTATGAAACCTACCGCAGGAGCGGCATCGAGGTGCTGCGCGTGAGCGCGCACACCGGCGAAGGCATTGACGCACTGCGCGAGCGCATCCGCGGCAGGGTAAGTGCGTTTGCGGGCAACTCGGGTGTCGGCAAGTCGAGCGTGCTCAACCGTCTGGACAGCTCGTTCGACGCTGAGGTCGGTGCGATTTCGGACAAGATCGGCCGCGGCAAGCACACCACCCGTCATGTGGAGCTGCACCCGATCGAAGGCGGCGGCTACATCGCGGACACGCCCGGCTTTTCCTCGTTTGAGACCGAGCAGATGGATTTGGTGCTGGCCGAGGATCTGCAGTACGCATTTCCGGAGTTCGAGCCGTACATCGGGCAGTGTAAATTCACCGGCTGCGCGCATGTCAAGGAGAAGGGCTGCGCCATCCTTGCGGCGGTGGAAAACGGCGAAATTGCGAAAACCCGTCATGAAAGCTATGTAAAGCTGTACGAAAGTGTAAAGGATCTGAAGGAATGGGAACTTACCAAGGGCGGCACGCGCTGATTTTTGCGGCTGCACCGGAAACCGATTACGGTTATATCCGCGCGTTTCTGCGCGAGCATCCGGACGCGCTCGTTGCGTGTGCGGACGGCGGCCTGCGGCATGCGCGGGCGCTCGGTCTGCACCCGGATTTCATGATCTCCGACCGGGATTCCATGACCGAGGTGGAGGGAGAGGACGTTATCCTCTTGAAGCCCGAAAAGGACGACACGGATTCGCAGAGCTGTCTGCGGGAGGTGTTCCGCCGCGGCTGCCGCGAGGCGACGCTCGTGTGTGCGACTGGCGGGCGCATCGACCATATGCTGGCAAATCTCTCGCTGCTCGAGGAAGCAAAAACGCTCGGCGGCCACCTGACCATCCTCGATCCGTACAACCGCGTCGAGCTGCATCAGGGCGGACGGCAGGAATTCATCATGCCGGAGACGTTTACCTACTTCTCGGTCGTGCCGATGGACGCGGTGCTCGAGGGCGTGACCATCGAGAATGCAAAATATGAATTAACGAACGGCACGGTTACCCGTGTCGGCATGATCTCCACCTCGAACGAGGCAAAACCGAACAGCCGCTTTGCCGTCACGATTGAACGGGGAACGGCTCTGATTATCTTCTCACGCGACCGTGTTTTGTGAAAATTCCACACCTGACCCGCCAATATCGGCGGGTTTTTTTATTGTGTCGATTTTGCAATTTATTAAGTCAGGACTTGCAAAAATAAGTTCGCAGGCATATAATAAAAACACATGATAACTGATGAGAGATATAAGGGAGTGCTGAGCATGGCATTGAAGCCGATTTCCAAGATTGCAGCAGGTGTGCAGGCGTCTACGACGCTCGCTATCGATTCGCTGTTCAAGCAGATGAAGGCAGAGGGCAAGGACGTTGTCGGCTTTGGTGCCGGTGAGCCGGATTTTCCGACGCCGGAGCACATCAAGCAGGCCGGTATCGAGGCCATTGAGAACAACCAGACCAAGTACACGCCGGCAGCCGGTCTGATGGACCTGCGCAAGGCAGCCTGCTACCGTCTGAAGGAGGACTGCGGTCTGGACTACGAGCCGACGCAGATCGTTGTGGCTTCGGGCGCAAAGCACTCGGTCTATATCGCGCTGATGACGCTGTGCAACCCGGGCGATGAGGTCGTTATCGCGGCTCCGTACTGGGTAAGCTACTCCGAGATGGTAAAGCAGGCAGGTGCAATCCCGGTCATTGTAGCTGCAACCGAGGAGGCGGACTTCAAGATCACCGCAGAGCAGCTGGACGCCGCCATCACCGACAAGACCAAGGTGTTCATGCTGAACTCTCCGTCCAACCCGACCGGCATGGTATACACCAAGGCCGAGCTGGAGGCGATCGCTGAGGTTTGCTGCCGCCATAACATCTACGTTATCGCGGATGAGATTTACTGCAACCTTGTATATGATAACAATGAGTTCGTTTCGTTCGCTTCTCTGGGCGAGGACGTGAAGGAGCGCACCATTCTGGTCAACGGCGTGTCCAAGAGCTACGCGATGACCGGCTGGCGTATCGGCTACAGCGCGTCCAATCCGCAGCTGGCCAAGGTGATGGCGAACTACCTGAGCCACTCCACCTCTGCACCGTCCACCATTTCCCAGCAGGCGGCCATCACCGCGCTGACCGGCCCGCAGGAGGACATGCAGGTGATGAAGCAGGCGTTCGAGCAGCGCCGCGACCATCTGGTAGAGCGCATGAACAAGATCGAGGGCGTTTCCTGCATCAAGCCGGAGGGCGCGTTCTATGTTATGATGAACATGAAGGGCTTCCTCGGCAAGACTATGTACGGCAAGGTCATCGAGAGCGCCGAGGACTTCGCGCAGCTGTTCCTTGAAAAGGGTCTGGTGGCGACCGTTCCGTGCACCGCATTTGCCGCGCCGGGCTTCGTCCGCTGGAGCTATGCGACCTCGCTCACCGAGATCGACAAGGGCCTTGACCGCCTCGAAGCGTTTATCAAGAACGCGTAAGCATTCGTAATTCCGAGCAGCACTCTGAAAAGGGTGCTGCTTTTTGGTTTCTGCACCGAACCTCTGGGGCACTTGAACCGCGCAGGCGGTGCAGGAAAAAGGGGAGGACGCAAAATCTAACGGCGAAACCGCTGCAAACTTTGTTTATTGCTACAAGATAGCGCAAAACCGGTCGGTTTTGCTTGAAATGACCGGTGCAAAGTGTTAAACTAAAATCGGACTGTTATGGAAGATTAGATACCATCCAAGTCCGTTATTTCGTTATAATTTGGATAAAATACACACCGGAAAGGACGAATAACATGAACAACGTGTACGAAAGCCCGCTTTCCTCGCGCTACGCTTCCAAGGAGATGCTCTACACCTTCTCCTCGGATATGAAGTTCTCCACCTGGCGTCGGCTGTGGCTGTCGCTGGCTAAGGCGGAGCTGGCGCTCGGTCTGCCGATCACGCAGGAGCAGGTGGACGAGATGGCCGCGCACCTGACCGACATCGACTACGATGTGGCCCGTCAGCGCGAGAAGGAGGTACGCCATGACGTTATGGCGCACGTTTACACCTTCGGCAAGGCGGCTCCCAAGGCGGCCGGCATTATCCACCTCGGCGCTACCAGTGCGTATGTCGGTGACAATACCGACATCATCCAGATCCGTGAGGGTCTGCTGCTGGTTCGCAAAAAGCTGGCGACCGTACTGGACAAGCTGGCGCAGTTCGCGGATGCGCACAAGTCCCAGCCGACTCTCGGCTTCACCCACTTCCAGCCCGCACAGCTGACCACGGTCGGCAAGCGCGCTACCCTGTGGATGAACGAGCTGCTGATGGATTTGAACGAGGTAGAATACCGCATCGAAAACCTGCGCATGCTCGGCAGCAAGGGCACGACCGGCACGCAGGCGTCCTTCATGGAGCTGTTTGACGGCGACGAGAGCAAGGTTAAGGAACTCGAGAAGCGCATTGCCGATGATTTCGGCTTTGCAGGCGTGGTTCCGGTCTCCGGCCAGACCTACTCCCGCAAGATCGACGCGCAGACGCTCGCAACGCTCGCCGGTATCGCAGAATCCGCTTCCAAGTTCGCAACCGACCTGCGTCTGCTGCAGCACCTGAAGGAAGTAGAGGAGCCGTTTGAGAAGAACCAGATCGGCTCGTCCGCCATGCCGTACAAGCGCAACCCGATGCGTTCCGAGCGTATCTGCGCACTGGCGCGCTACGTCATCTGCGACAGCCTGAACCCGGCCTTCACCTCGGCTACCCAGTGGTTCGAGCGCACGCTCGACGACTCTGCGAACAAGCGCATTTCCGTGCCGGAGGCATTCCTTGCCGTTGACGCAATCCTCAACATCATGATCAACGTCGTTTCCGGTCTGGTCGTTTACCCGAAGGTCATCGAGCGCACGTTATGAACGAGCTGCCGTTCATGGCAACCGAGAACATCATGATGGACGCCGTAAAGCGCGGCGGCAACCGTCAGGACCTGCACGAGCGCATCCGCGAGCACTCCATGGCTGCGGGCAAGCGCATCAAGGAGGAGGGCCTCGAGAACGATATGGTTGACCGCATTGCCGGCGACCCGATGTTCGGCATGACCCGTGAGCAGATCCTCGAGCACCTCGACCCGTCCGCTTACATCGGCCGCTGCCCGTCTCAGGTAGACGAGTTCCTGAGCGAGTGTGTTCGTCCGGCGATCGCGCCGTACCTCACCGGTGAGGACGTAAAGGTAGAGATCAACCTGTAAACCGGAAAGTTTATCCCTGAAATTGACAGATATCCCGCTCACGCGGGATATTCTGCCGCTTATGCGTCAATGACGCATAAATGTTGCACAATTCATGCAGAATGATTGACTTTTTGGCTGTTATGCTGTATACTAAATCAGTTGTGTAAAAAAAAAATAAAGGAGGCACTTGCAAGTGAAAAAGAGTGTAACTTCCTTTATCGCGGTCATGCTGATCATCATTTTCCTCGGCGTGACGGCGGTAACAGGAGTGTACATTCCGGGCGGCTGGACCATGCCGTTCCGGAACACGGCAACGTCCGACACATCTGCGACGGATACGAGCGACACCTCGTCTACCGACAACAGCGCAGACACGGCGGACAACACGGCAGACAGCACGGATGCGTCTGCTGACACCTCTGCTGACTCGGCTTCGACCGATTCCGCAGACACGACAGACTCCGGTCTGAAGGCCATCATCCCGAGCGTACTCGATACCGACAATGGTATCCGTCTGGGTCTGGATCTGGTCGGCGGCTCCCGTATCGTATACGAGGCCGAAATCCCGGACGGCTACGACACCAGCAACCTGTCCGACGACATGAACTCGGTACAGAAGGTCATCCGTCAGCGACTGACCGGTAAGGGCTTTACCGAGGCTACCGTATCCCTCAGCGGCGACAACCGCGTAACGGTCGAAATCCCGCAGATCACCAACCCGGAGGAGGCCGTACAGACCCTCGGCACCACCGCACAGCTCACCTTTGTTGATGCTGACGGCAAGGAGTGGCTGACCGGCTCTGACGTTAAGAAAGCTACTTACGGCTATGGCCGCCCGACCGGCAACGAAGTTGCGGATACCCATTATGTAGAGGTACAGTTTACCTCTGAGGGCAAGCAGAAGTTTGCTGAAGCGACCGAGAGCATCGCGGCCCGCACTGACGGCACCAACGTGATGGCTATCGTCATGGACGATCAGGTTATTTCCGCACCGTCCGTTTCTTCCAAGATCGACAGCGACAGCTGCGTAATCTCCGGCTCGTTCACCCGCGACAGCGCGACCGAGCTGGCAAACCTCATCAACGCAGGTCAGATCCCGTTCTCGCTCAAGCAGGTAGAGCTTCGCTCTGTCGGCCCGCAGCTCGGCGCTGACGCGATGAGCTCCAGCCTGAAGGCAGGCCTGATCGGTCTGGTACTTGTTATGCTGTTCATGATCATCATGTACCGCATCCCGGGCGTTGTTTCCTGCTTCGCTCTGTGCTTCTACATGGTTATCGAGGCGCTGCTGTTCAGCCTGATTCGCGTAAACCTGTCCCTGCCGGGCATTGCAGGTATTATCCTGTCCATCGGTATGGCGGTTGACGCAAACGTCATTATCTTCGAGCGCATCAAGGAGGAAATGGCTGCCGGCAAGACTGTCAAGAGCGCCATTGACTCCGGCTTCAAGCGTGCGTTTACCGCAATTCTGGACTCCAACATCACCACCCTGATCGCGTGCGGCGTGCTGTTCTTCCTCGGCACCGGCACGATCGTCGGCTTCGCTACCACGCTGGGCATCGGTGTTATCGTGTCCATGTTCACCGCGCTGACCATCACGCACTTCCTGCTCAACCGCATGGTGGATTTCCACATCCGCAACCCGAAGGCTTACGGCCTGCGTGAGCGCAAGGAAGAGAAGAAGCATTTCCCGATCCTCAAGAACTTCAAGATCTTTGGCGGTATCTCTGTCGTACTGGTCGCTACCGGCCTTGTCGCGCTGATCCTGCTGCCGTTCGGCAAGAACCTGTTCAACCTGAGCATCGACTTTGCCGGCGGTACCGAGATGGAGTTCAACATGCATACCGCTGTTACGCAGGATATCCAGACCGAGGTCAGCGATCTGTTCAAGGACGCAACCGGCGTGGACGCATCCTCTGTAACCTCCTCCGGTGACGGCAACGAGGACGTGCTGATCCGCTCCACCTCGATCGATTCCGAGCAGCGTGCTGCCGTGATCGACAAGATGCTGGAGAAGTACAGCCTTGCCGATACCGATATCCTCAACAACAACGACGTATCCGCTTCTGTCGGCAGCGACCTGCAGCGTTCGGCATTCCTCTGCTCGATCCTTGCAATCCTGCTGATGCTGGTGTACATCACCTTCCGCTTCGAGCTGACCAGTGGTCTGGCTGCGATCTGCTGCCTGGTTCACGATCTGCTCGTTATGCTGAGCGTTTACGTTCTGCTGCAGATTCCGCTCGACAGCAACTTCATCGCTGCTGCACTGACCATCCTCGGCTACTCCATCAACGCGTCCATCATCGTATTCGACCGCGTTCGTGAGAACCTGCGCACCGCGCGCAAGGAGCCGTTTGAGGTCATTGGCGAGAAGAGCATCTGGCAGACCATGGGCCGTACCATCAACACCACGCTTACCACGCTGTTCACCATCGGCATGGTATACATCCTCGGTGTTCCGTCGCTCAAGCAGTTCACTCTGCCGCTGATCGTCGGTATCCTGGCCGGCGGCTGGTCGTCCGTTATGCTGTCTACCGGTCTGTGGGGCTTCTTCCGTAAGAAGTTCCGCCGTCGCCGCAAGATCTAACGACTATCGAAAAGGCACCCGTTCGGGTGCCTTTTTTGCGTTTGTTTATCGGCGCAGGGGACTGGTACAGAGAAAGAAGCCGACCGGATAGGGCAGTGCAGGAAAAGGTGCCGCTTTATCGCAATAAAAAATTGACTTAACAGCACTCCGCGTAGTATAATAACAGCAGACAGATAACAAACCACGCGTGTGAAGCGGTGTTCACAAGGGGGAAGTACGATGAAGTGCCCATTTTGCAGCTTTGAAGACAGCAAGGTCGTGGACTCCCGTCCGACGGACGAGGGTACCAGCATCCGCCGCCGGCGTGAATGTCTCCACTGCGGAAAACGCTTTACCACCTACGAGACGGTGGAGCGCATGCCGCTTATGCTGATCAAGCGCGATGGCACGCGGCAGGCGTACGACCGCCAGAAGCTGCTCAACGGTCTGGTGAAGGCTTGCGAGAAACGCCCGGTTTCGCTGATGCAGTTGGAGCAGATCGTCGATTACGTCGAGCAGAAGCTGTTCAGCTCGCTCGAAAGCGAGGTCTCCAGCAAGGTCATCGGTGAGCTTGTCATGGAGCAGCTGCGTAAGGTTGATGAGGTCGCGTATGTGCGGTTTGCCTCGGTCTACCGCCAGTTTAAGGACATCAACACCTTTATGGAAGAGCTGAACACGCTCCTCAAAGATAAATAATTCGGCGGGTATGGCGCAGGCTGTACCCGTTTTTTCATATCGAAAGGAAGATGGATTTATGGACGAACGGCTGCAGAAACAGCTGAATTTCATTCTTGAGATCGACAAGGAGAAGAACATTTTCCGGCAGACGCATCTCTCCGGCCACGGCCGCCGCGAGAATGACGCCGAGCACGCATGGCACATGGCTGTCATGGCGTATCTGCTGCAGGAATATTCCAACGAGCCGGTGGATGTGGCGCGGGTCATGCTCATGTGCCTGCTGCACGATGTGGTGGAGATTGACGCAGGCGACACCTACGCCTACGACACCGACGGTCTGCAGACGCAGAAGACGCGCGAGGACGCGGCAAAGCAGCGCATTTATTCGCTCCTGCCGGACGACCAGAAGCGCGAACTGATGGCTGTTTTTGACGAATTTGAGGCCGATGAGACCGCCGAGGCGCACTTTGCCCACGCGATGGACAATCTGCAGCCGCTCTTGCTCAACAACAGCAACGGCGGCAGCGACTGGGCTGACCACGATGTGACCGCCAAGCAGGTCTACGGCCGCCAGAGCCGCACAGAGAAAGGCTCGGCGTATCTGTATGAGCTGACGGACAAAATCCTGCAGGCGAACATCGAAAAGGGTGCGCTCAAAGAAAAATAAAAGAAAATAGGAATAGTTTTCGACCGAGTTGACCATTCGTGGTCAATTTTCGCCGCCGAACGGCGTATGGGTGCAGGCACTTATGCGAAGCAAGGAGGTGAAAACGTGTCAGCTGAGATCATCATTGCGGGACTGAGTCTGCTGGGGACGCTGGCGGGCACGGCCGGCGGCATTATCGTCTCCGGCAAGCTGGTCAATTACCGCATCGAACAGCTTGAAAAGAAGGTCGAAAAGCACAATAACCTCATCACCCGAACCTTCAGGCTGGAGCAGCAGGTCGCGCTGCTGGACGAGCGTGTCCGCGTGGCTAACCACCGCATCAGTGATTTGGAAAAGGAGGAAGTCGAGTGAACTGGAAGGTGCGGTTTAGGAATCCGGTGTTCTGGGTGCAGATCGTCGTGAGCGCGTTCGCCGCGGTGCTGGCGTATGCCGGTCTGACCGCCGCTGACCTCACCACCTGGGAGAGTGTCGGCGCGCTGCTCTGCAATGCGGTGCGCAATCCGTATTGCCTGTTCCTTGTGCTGTCGAGCGTGTGGAACGCCGTCAACGACCCGACAACTAAGGGTGTCGCGGACAGCGAACGGGCAAGGCAGTATACCATTCCGCAGAAGTAAACAGAAAAAATCCCTCTCATAGAGCAATGCCAGCTTAACTTACTGACATTGCTCGTTTGAGAGGGTTTTTCTTACAGAATCTCTTTCAGCGCGGCGATAAGCTTATCCATCTGCTCATCCGTGCCGACGGTGATACGCAGGTAATTATCAATGCGCGGCAGCTTGAAATAGCGGATAAAGATACCCTTTTCACGCAGGGCGGCGAAGATATCCGGCGCTTTCTTCTCCGGGTGGGTGACAAACAGGAAGTTTGTCAGCGACGGCAGCACGGTAAAGCCGAGCGCCCGCAGCGCCTCCGCCGAGCGGTCGCGGGTGGTGCTGACCTTACGGCAGGTCTGCTGGAAATAATCCTCGTCGCGGATGGATGCCTCACCGACAGCGAGTGCGATGGCGTCCATCGTGTACGAGTTGTACGAGTTTTTAACCGCTTCGAGCGTGGAAATCAGCGTCTCCGAGCCGAGCGCGTAGCCGATGCGCATGCCCGCGAGCGAGCGCGACTTGCTGGTCGTCTGCACGATGAGCAGGTTTTCGTACTTGCCGAGCAGCGGAACCGCGCTCTGCGCGCCGAAGTCCACATACGCCTCGTCGATGATGACAACGCAGTCCTGATTGTGCTGCAGCAGGTCCTCGAGGAACTCGAGCGTTACGCCGCGTCCGGTCGGCGCGTTCGGGTTCGGCAGGACGATACCGCCGTTCGGCCTGTCGTAATCACGCACATTGACGCAGAAATCCTCGTCGAGCGGCATGTTTTCGTACGGAATGCGGAACAGATCGCACCAGACCGGATAGAACGAGTAGGTGATGTCCGGGTAGAGGATGGGCTTGTCCGAGCAGAAGAACGACTGGAACGCCAGCGCGAGCACATCATCCGAGCCGTTGCCGAGGAATACCTGCGACGGCTGCAGGTCAAACCGCTCTGCGATAGCGGTTTTGAGTGCTTTTGCGTTCGCATCCGGATAAATTGCGAGTTTTGCGGCGTCAAACGTGCGCAGAACCTCGGTCACGCCCGGAGCGGGCGGGTACGGGTTCTCGTTGGCGTTCAGCTTGATGATATCGGCGGTTTTCGGCTGCTCGCCCGGCACATACGGGTCGATCTTGCGCAGCTTATCGAGAAAAGGCTTGTCCATAGGGAGACCTCCTGTGTTCGTTTTCTTTGATGGGGATAGTTTATCATAATAAAGCGATAAAGTCAAGAGGGTTTGTCGATAACGAAAATTTATGATATAATTCATAACATATGAACGATAATCGTAGGGCGCGACGACTCGGCGCGCCGCATTGAACGGTATGCAGATGGTTTACAACGGCGTGCCGAGGTCATCCTCCAGAGGACCATCTCTTGCCCTGCAGGCAATTCACCTTGTCACGCCCTACGAAAAAATGGTTAAGGTGAAATTATGTACCAACCTTTAGCAGACAAAATCCGTCCGAAGACTTTGGACGATGTGGTCGGGCAGCGGCATCTACTGGGCGAAAACGGCCTTTTGCGCCGCGTTATTGAAAGCGGCAGCATCCCGAACCTGATATTTTACGGGCCGTCCGGCGTGGGAAAGACCACGGTCGCGTCCATCATCGCGCAGCAGACCGACCGTAAGCTGTACCACCTGAACGCCACCACGGCGGGCATTGCCGACATCAAGGCGATCATTGACGAGCTGGACACCTTCCTTGCGCCGAACGGTGCGCTTGTGTACCTTGATGAGATCCAGTATTTCAACAAAAAGCAGCAGCAGAGCCTGCTGGAGTTCATCGAAACCGGCAAGATCACGCTCATCGCATCCACGACGGAAAACCCGTATTTTTACATCTACAACGCGATTTTAAGCCGCTGCACGGTATTCGAGTTCAAGCCGGTCGAGGCTGCCGATATGCGCCGGGCAGTGGAACGTGCGTTGAAACTTGCGATGGGCGAGGACGCAAAGCCGGTCGAGGACGGCGTGGCGGATTACATCGCGCAGGCGGTCGGCGGCGACGTGCGCAAGGCGCTGGGCGCGGTCGAGCTGCTCGTCTCCGGTGCGGGGGCGGACGGCATCACGCTCGCGGACGCGCAGCAGGCGGCGCAGCGCTCGAATATGCGCTACGACCGCGACGGCGACAGCCATTACGACATCCTCTCGGCGCTGCAGAAGTCCGTGCGCGGCTCGGACCCGGACGCCGCCCTGCATTATCTCGCGCGGCTGCTCGAGGCGGGCGATATGATCTCCGCGGCGCGGCGCATGCTCGTTATTGCAAGCGAGGATATCGGTTTGGCGTACCCGCAGTGCGCCGCCATCGTCAAGGCGTGCGTGGACAGCGCGTTCCAGCTGGGATTGCCCGAGGCGCGGATTCCGCTTGCGGAGGCGATCATTTTGATGGCGACCGTGCCCAAGTCCAACAGCGCCATCAATGGTATTGATGCCGCCATTGCCGACATTCGGGCGGGCAGGGCAGGCGATATTCCGGCGCACCTCAAGGATACGCATTACGGCGGCGCAAAGAAATTAGGCCGCGGGTTGACGTATCAGTATCCGCATATGTATCCTAATCACTGGGTGCAGCAGGAGTATCTGCCCGAGGAGCTGCGCGGCGCACAATACTACGAATACGGCCCGAATAAGACCGAACAGGCCGCGAAAGCGTACTGGGATAGAGTGAAAAATCAGAAATAATGGAAAATGGAGAATGAACGTGACGGTTTCATTCTCCATTTTTTTGCTGTTCACTCGAAAACGGTTTTAACCGGCTTTTTATCGCACCCAACCGGCGTATAGGTCCACGCATCAATATGTCCGCCCGTGATGAAATACCGTGGCGGTGTCGGTGCGTCATACGGTGAGAGAACGTCGATGATGGTCAGCTTTACCTTCATACGCTGCGGCAGGATGGACTTGATGTACACGGATACCGCCATGCCGGGATGAAGATCCGCACGCGGCTCCGCAAGGCCGGACAGGTTGGGCGTAAGCTCGATGAACACGCCGTACGGCTCGATGGAGCGGACAACGCCGCGCACGGTCTCACCGACGGAGAACAGCGCCGCGTTCTGCGCCCAGGTGCCGAGCAGCTCGCGGTGGGTGAGTGAAATTCGCCGGTTTTCCGGCTCCACGGTGCGGACAGCGGCTAAAATGGACTGCCCGACGGTCAATCGGTCGCTCGGGTGGCAGATGCGCGACACGGACAGATTTTCGATGCCGATGAGCGATGGCACGCCGCAGCCTGCGTCCACGAATGCGCCGAACGGCTCCAGATGCGTTACACGCGCCGGAATCACGTCACCCGGACGGAGGGAATCAAGCATCCGGTCCTGCGCCTTCTGCTGAACGATGGTGCGCGACAGCCACGCCGTGGGCGGGTCCGTGCTCTCGTCGATATCGGTGACGACGAAGCAGGTGGGCTTGCCTACACGCGACAGGATGGCAATCTCGCGCGTGTCGCCTTGCTCGATGCCGAGCGCGCAGGACACGCGCGGCAGGATGCCCTGCGCGATGCCGAGGTCGAACAGCAGGTCGTGCGCGGCGGTGCACCGCTGTGCGACGGCTTCCAGAATACGTCCCTCGTCCTGCGCCTGCCGCAGTGCGCCGAGCGTTGAAAATGCCTGCCGAACCGCAGGCTGTACCATGTAGCTGCCCTCGGGCAGATAGGATTCGCTTGTTTTCATATGCAGCCGAGCCTCCTTTGGGGTCTGCCTTACTATATGATGTGCGGTGACGGATTAGCACCGAATTGTCCGTATCGGCATAGATTGTAACCAGAATCTATGGATAAGGGGCTGATTGGAATGGCCAATTCGGCAAATATTTCGCTGTCGGCGCTGCGGGACGGACAGCAGGCGCGGGTCGCAGCGCTGCATCTCAGCGGCGGCATGCGGCGGCGCGTGCAGGATTTAGGGTTAGTGCCGGGCACGCGCGTAACCTGTGTGCGGCGTGCGCTCTCGGGCGACCCAATCGCGTACTGGATACGCGGCGCGGTGGTTGCCCTGCGTAAATGCGATGCCGCTCAAATCGAGGTGCAGCCATGAGGCGCACCGTGGCGTTGGCGGGCAACCCGAACGTCGGCAAATCGACCGTGTTCAACGCCCTGACCGGCAGCCGTCAGCACACCGGCAACTGGAGCGGAAAAACAGTCGCGTGCGCCGAGGGCAGGCTGCGCGGCGGCGGTCTGACGCTGACCGACCTGCCGGGTACTTATTCGCTGCGGGCGCACTCGGAGGAGGAGCGTGCCGCGCGGGAATTTCTGGTTTCGGGTCAGGCGTGCGCGGTGGTGCTCGTGGCGGACGCGGGCTGTCTGGAGCGCAGCCTCATCCTTGCTTTGCAGGTGCTGGAGGTGCAGAAAAACGCCGTTCTATGCCTGAATCTCATGGATGAAGCCGCGAAAAAGGGCATTGAGATTGATGCTGCCGCGCTCGAGCGGGAGCTTGGCATACCGGTGATACCGTGCGCCGCACGGCAGGGAAAGGGGCTGCACGAGCTCGAAGCCGCGATACGCCGAGCGGCGGCAGGCGAAAATGAAACGCACCCGACCGCCATCCGCTATCCGGCGATGGACGAGGATTTGACGGAGGAACAGAGGGACGATATTGCAACCGCAGCGGCGGCACTCCGCGCGGAGGAGATCGCGCTGACGTGCGTCAGACAGCCGGAATGCGCCTGCGCGCGGGATGACCGAGCGGACGATGTGATCCTCAGCCGGAGGTTCGGCGTGCCGCTCATGCTTTTGCTGCTCGCAGGCGTGTTTTACCTCACCTTATTCGGCGCAAACGTGCCGAGCGAGTGGCTGAGCACGCATCTTCTGGCACTCGGCACGCCGTTTGCGGGTGCGCTTGCGAAGCTGGGACTGCCGCCGTTTTTCGTCTCGATGCTGACCGACGGGTTATGGCGCGTACTGGCAACTGTTGTCTCGGTCATGCTGCCGCCGATGGCGATTTTCTTCCCGCTGTTCACGCTGCTCGAGGACGCAGGCTACCTGCCGCGCGTGGCATTTCAGCTTGACCACGCCTTCCAGTGCGCGAGAGCGAGCGGCAAGCAGAGCCTGACCATGTGCATGGGCTTCGGGTGCAACGCCTGCGGCGTGACAGGCTGCCGCATCATCGACTCGCCGCGGGAGCGGCTGATTGCCATCCTCACCAACAGCTTTGCGCCGTGCAACGGACGGTTTCCGCTGCTCATTTTTCTGTGCTCGGTGTTTTTCGCGGGCAGCGCGGCAGGCGGCGCGCTGCTGCTGACCGGCGTCATCGCGGCAAGTGTTGGCTTGACGCTGCTCGTGTCGCGCATTCTCTCGGCAACGGTTTTGCGCGGAGAGGCGGTGTCGTTTGCGCTCGAGCTGCCGCCGTACCGCATGCCGCAGATCGGGCGCGTTATCGTGCGCAGCGTGCGCGACCGGACGCTGTTCGTCCTTGCGAGAGCCGCCGCCGTGGCGGCTCCGGCGGGCGTGCTCATCTGGCTGCTTGCCAATGTGCAGATAGGGAATACAGCTATCCTGTCGCACATCACGGCATTTTTAGACCCGGCAGCGCGGGTGTTCGGGATAGACGGCGTGATTCTGCTTGCGTTCATCCTCGGCTTTCCGGCGAACGAGCTGGTCATGCCGCTCATCGTGATGGGCTACCTCTCGTCCGGCACGATTGCCTCCGGCGTGGACTTTGCCTCCTTCCGCGCGCTGCTGCTGGCAAACGGCTGGACGGTGCAGACCGCGCTCTGCACACTGGTGCTCACCGTGGCGCACGCACCGTGCTCGACAACCTGCCTTACCATCCTGCAGGAGACGCGCAGCGCAAAGTGGACACTGGCGGCGGTGCTGATTCCTGCGGGAGTCGGGCTTGCACTTTGCATATTGATACACTGCATGCTTGCTTCGGCAGGCTGAAAAGCAGGAAAAAAGTGCGTTTTTTTTTTTTTTAGGGTAAAACGTGTGAAATGTTAAAAAATCTGCATTTTCAAAACAAAATAGCTTGCATAAACCTGTAAAGAATGTTATCATACTAATGGATTATTTTAGCGTTATCCCTGCCGGTTTTCTGCCCTGCAGACCTCGGCTTTTATGCATGCAGATGCATGCAGGAACACGATTTGTTTTTTGCGGCCTGTGATCGATCAATCACGGTATCTATTGCTTGACCGGCAGGAGGTTTTAGCACGAATGAAAGAGAAAAGCACGATTCTGATCGTAGATGATTCCGAGCTGAATCGCACGATCTTAGCCGATATTCTTGGTGATGAATACAATTTTATCGAGGCGGAAAACGGCGCACGCGCGATCGAGCTGCTGCGGACGCACACCGATATCGACCTTATTCTGCTGGATATGGTCATGCCGGAGATGAACGGCTTTGACGTGCTGACCGCGATGAACAACAACCGCCAGATCGAGGATATCCCGGTGGTGATGATCTCGGCGGAGAACGGCATCGAGCACATCGAGCGCGCGTATGACCTCGGCGTTACCGACTATATCAGCCGCCCGTTCGACCGCATGGTCGTGCACCGCCGCGTGGTCAACGCGCTGATACTGGCCGCCAAGCAGAAGCGGCTGATGCGGCTTGCCGCCGAGCAGATTTACGAAAAAGAAAAGATCAGCGACCTGATGATCAATATCTTCAGCCATATTGTCGAGTTCCGCAACGGCGAGAGCGGCCCGCATGTGCTGCACATCCGCACCATCACCGAGGTGCTGCTGAGCCGTCTGGTGCAGAAGACCGACCGCTATTCGCTGACGCAGGAGGATATTCAGCTGATCTCGAGTGCGTCCGCGCTGCACGATATCGGCAAGGTCAGTATTCCGGATGAGATCATCAACAAGCCCGGCAAGCTGACAAAGGAAGAGTTCGAGATCATGAAGTCGCACACGACGGTCGGCGCGGATATCCTGCACGACCTGCCGTTCTCGAATGAGGAGCCGCTGCTCAAGACCGCGTATGAGATCGCGCGCTGGCATCACGAGCGCTACGACGGCCGCGGCTATCCGGACGGCCTGACCGGCGAGGAGATCCCGATCGCGGCGCAGGTCGTTTCGGTTGCCGATGTGTACGACGCGCTGACAAGCGTGCGCTGCTACAAGTCCGCGTATGACCACGAGACCGCCCTGCGGATGATCGTAAACGGCGAGTGCGGCACGTTCAATCCGCTGCTGCTCGAGTGCCTGCTCGATGCGTCGCTGCAGATCAGGGAGCGTCTGCGCGAGGCCAACGAGGGATATATGCACAGCACGGCGCACACGCAGCAGCTTCGGCCGAAATGATGCTCAAACGGGCGACGCCGCAGGTCGGGCGCTCGATTCAGGCGCTCGAGACCGAGCGTATCAAGACCGACTTCTTTGCCAAGCAGTCCTGCGGCATCAGTTCGACTATGATGCGGCAACGCGCACCATCTCTGTGACGGACCACACGGATACGCTGCCGTTTGGCAGCCGTCTGTATGATGCGGCGGATACGGAAAAATTCACGATCTTCAGCAAGGATGACCTTCACCGCCTGGAAAACGCGCTGTATGTTACCACGCGGGATGCTCCGGATGTCAGCATGCCGATCACCCTGCGGTTTCCGGAGAACGGCTGGGAACACGAGTACATGCTCGCGGCCCGTGCGCTCTGGTCGAGTGACGCCAAGCCGCGGTATCTCGGCGCTGTCGGTCAGTTCCGCGAGATGCAGACCGATATCATGCTGCCGGAAATGGCGCTGCCGGATTCCGGCGCTGTCACCGGCAGGCAGCTTGCGGCTTCAATGGAGGGCATGAGCCGTATTTTTGATGTGGTGCGGCTGGTTGATCCGCAAAGGGGCGAAATCCTGCAGCTGAATGCGGACGGCACGTTCTCGGACCGCGTCCTGCCGTGCTCTCCGGTGTGGAATCACGGAAAAAGATGCAGCAGATGCATTTCCTGCCGCTGCATGGAGGACAAGACGCGCATGAGCAAGCTGGAGCTTACCGACGAGTGCGCGTATCAGCTGATTTCGCGCTATCTGGTCGTGGACGGACGCGAGTGCGTGCTCGAGCTGGGCAGCAGACTCAGCGACAGCGTTTGGGTGACGAGCGGCGGACGGCAGTTCCGTCTGGATGCCTCGCACGGAGAGGATTTTTATCTGGATCCGGTGACGGGCGCGTATGGGCGCCGCTACCTCGAGGATCAGCAGCTCGAGCTGGAAAAGGCGGAGGCACTGGCGGTGATCGACATTGACAACTTTAAGGAGATCAACGACGAATACGGCCACCTTGCGGGCGACGCGGTGCTGCGGCACGTTGCGAATGTCATTCTCGCGCGCGTCAACACAGCGGACACACTCGTCCGCTACGGCGGCGATGAATTTGTGCTGCTGCTGTCGCATATCCCGGCGGAGAAATTCCGTTCGACACTCGAGCGCATTCGGGGAGCCGTGTACACAACTGAAATACCGCAGTACGAGAATATCCACCCGACCGTCAGCATCGGCGGTGTGTATCAGGCGCATCCGCTGCTCGAGGCCATCCGCCGGGCGGACAAGCTGATGTACTGGGCAAAGCAAAAGCGCAACGACGTACAGACCTGAGGAGGAGTACATACATGAATCTGGAAGAGTTTTACGCACAGATCGGCGGCGATTATGCGGACACGCTGCAGCGCCTGTGCAATGAGAACATGGTGAAAAAGTTCGTGAAGATGTATCAGGACGACCCGACCTGCGCCGACCTGCACAACGCGGCCCTGCAGCAGGACTGGGAGGCTGCCTTCCGCGGTGCGCATACCCTCAAGGGCGTAGCGCAGAACCTTGGCTTTGAGCGGCTGTATCAGGTCAGCGCTGTGCTGACCGAGGCCATGAGAGGCAATAAGCCGCTCGAGGACAGGAGCCTGCTCGACGCTGTGGAGCAGCAGGATGCCGCAATCCGCAGAGCGATTTCGGAGCTGGAGTAAAAGCAAAGGACGAACCGTTGGTTCGTCCTTTTTTCTTGACTTTACCGGATAAAGTGGGTATCCTGAACTTAAGGTAATACCACATAATTGCACAAGAGCGATTTGCGTAAAGCGCCGCGGCAGCGCGACCGGAGCCTGCGCAAGGAGCCGCAGCTTTAATTATGTGGTATTGCCTCAAGTAAAGGAGGAAAAACCCATGCAGGTATTGGAAAACGAACGCTTTCGCGTGGAAATTAACGAATTCGGTGCCGAGCTGACCCGCTTTACGAGCAAAAAGGACGGCACGGAGTACGTCTGGAAGGGCGATCCGGCGGCATGGAAACGCCATGCGCCCATTCTGTTCCCAATCGTGGGACGGCTCAAGGATAAGACCTATACGGTGGACGGTAAGCCGTATGAGATCACGCAGCACGGCTTCGGGCGCGATCTGGAGTGGCAGGCACAGAAAATCAGCGGCACCTGTGCGGAATTCACGCTCACGCCGAGCGAGTACACGAAAAAGATGTATCCGTGGGATTTTATCTGCACCGTGCGCTATACACTGGACGGAAATGCGCTGAAAAAGGAGCATATCGTCAAGAATACGAGCGATTCCGTGATGTATTACGAGGTTGGCGGCCATGACGCCTACACGCTCTGCTGGGAGGACGGCGAGAAGATAACCGACTACTATGTGGAGTTTGAGGGCACGGATGCGCTCAGCCGCATTGTAACCGACGAGAACGTCATGCTGACCGCCGACCGCGTTTCCGTTCCGCTGACCGACGGCAGACTGCCGATTTCCCGCGAGCTGTTTGCAAACGATGCGGTCATGACCGAGGGTCTGCCGTTCCGCACGGCGACCATTGCCAGCAGCAAAAATCACCGCCGTGTGACGATGGACTTCACCGACTTCGACTATTTTGCAGTGTGGAGCCCGTACAAGGATTTCGAGGTGCCGTTCGTCTGCCTCGAGCCGTGGAGCACCCTGCCGGACGGCAATCACCTTGACCATGCCATTGAGCATAAGCAGGGCATCCGCAAGCTGAATCCAAACGAGAGCGAAACCCTGACGTTCACCACCATCATCGACGAGTAATGCACAGCCTGTGCATAAAAGAGGACTGCGTTTGCAGTCCTCTGAGGCTGCTCGAAAACTATCGTTTTTCGAGCAGCCTCTCGATCGAAACCACGCTTTCGATCGAATTCCGAAGAAAAAACGCGCCTTGCAGGCACATTTTTTCTTCCCTTGTATAAATTCCGAGATACATGCTCT
>NZ_QUMC01000032.1:0-38993 GCF_003481925.1 Butyricicoccus sp. OF10-2
CGAAACCACGCTTTCGAGCGAATCTCGAAGAAAAACCGCGTCCTGCGGACACATTTTTTCTTCCCTTGTATAAATTCCGAGATACATGCTCCCGGAATTTATGAATTTGTAAAGCAAATTCGATTGAATGCGTGCTGCCGCACGAAGCATAAAAATCGAATATTGCTTTTTCGACAAGCTGAATCCCTTTCTCGACTGAGAAAGGGATTTTTTGTGCAATTCGGAGGGCAGCGGCGGGATGCCCCATCCCGCCGTTCCACAGAGAATCTGCACGATAACAAATCAAAACTTACAGGTTAAACACCACACCGCACACCGCGCCAATCAAAATAAAAAAGATCGGGTGCAGCTTTTTGAGCTTCCAGATACCGAGCGACAGCACGAGAAAAATAATGATCGCCGGAACATTGATGACCGAGCCGAGACTTGCGATGCCTGACCAGTTTTCCGTATGCAGCAGCGCTGCGACAAACACCTCGAGCATTGCGCCGAAGATCAGACCCGCGGACGCCGGACGCAGGCCGTAAAAGCCGTTCTGGACCAGTGGAGAGTCACGAAACTTATCAAGCGCACGCGACACCAGAATGATGATGATGACCGACGGCAGCACAAGCGAGCAGGTCGCCATGAGGGCACCGGGAATGCCGGCCGCGTGGAAGCCGGCGTACGTTGCCGAGTTGACACCCATCGGACCGGGTGTGGATTCGGAGACTGCGATCATGTCCATCAGATCGTTCGGCGTGAACCACGGATACCGCAGCGAAATCTGCTTGAGGAAGGGCAGGGTCGCCAGTCCGCCGCCGATGGCGAACAGACCCGCCTTGAAAAATTCGTAAAACAGCTGAAGGAAGATCATGCGCGTCTCCTCCTGATCATGCCGATAGCGATACCGGCAATGGCGGCCACAATGACCATCACAACCGGCGATACGCCGAAGAAGGCGACAGCCGCGAACGTAACGAGCAGGATAACGCTGGTCGGCACGTCAACAACGCCCTTTTTCGCCATTTTCCACACGGACTGCAGCACGAGCGCGCAGACCGCGATGCGGATTCCGGCAAACGCGTGCTGCACGACAGCGAGATGCGCAAACTGCTGGATAAATGCGGCGATAATCGTGATAATAATCAGCGATGGCGTGATCATGCCCGCCGTGGCGGCAATGCCGCCGAGAATGCCGTGCGTTTTGTAGCCGATGAACGTGGCGGTGTTCACCGCGATAACGCCCGGGGTGCACTGACCGATGGCGTAGTAGTCCATCAGCTCGTCCTCAGTTGTCCAGTGGCGGTTTTCAACGACCTCGCGCTGCAGAATCGGCAGCATGGCATAGCCGCCGCCGAACGTGCATACGCCAATCCGTGCACATGTGAGGTATAGATCAAGGTAAGGATTCAAATGATACAGTCCTTTCGTCAGGAGATAACTTCAATAGTATACACCCGTTGTCGAAAAATGAACAGAATAATCCTGTTAAGAGAATGAAAAAAACGCTCAAAGCAGCAGCTCCAAGCGTTTTCTGTTTACTTTGCGGGAATGACCTCCAGCCAGTAGCCGTCCGGGTCGGAGATGAAATAGATGCCCATTGCCGGATTTTCAAAGCAGATGCAGTCCATTTCCTTATGCTTTGCGTGCGCGGCATCGAAATCATCCACGCGGAAGGCAAGGTGGAACTCGTTGTCACCGAGGTTGTACGGCTTGTCCCAGTCGCGCAGCCACGTCAGCTCGAGCAGATGCGGCGTTACGCCATCGGTCAGGTATACAATAATGAAGCTGCCGTCCGGTGCGTTGATGCGGCTGGATTCGGTCAGACCGAGAGCCTCCTTATAAAAAGAAAGCGAGCGGTCCAGATTGCAGACATTAAAATTGTTGTGTGCAAACGAAAATTGCATAATGATATCCTCCTGAATGCGAATCTACGGTTACTGTACCATGAAGCCGCAGAAATTGCAAGCGGACGGCGAAAAGATACAAAACCGGTTTGCATTTAGTGTTGAAATTTCTACAATGGCTTGCTATAATTAGGTTGAATATTTGCGTCCCCAAAAGGAGGCAGGGGTTTGAAAAAGAGATTACAGAAGATGCTGGCTCCCAACAGCGTAATGTTTTATGTGCTGTTTTTCCTGTTTGCGGTCGTGGGACTTTATTTCTCCCGCGTGTACGGTGCGGCGGGTATTGTGGTGTGTATCATCCTACGGATTGTTTCGCTGCGCATGAATGCGGCACGGCGGCGGCAGGTGCAGGAGCTGATGAACAACATCGAGGTAGATGGCGGAGAGATCCGTCCGGCGGTGACACGCTCGCCGCTGCCGACAGCTGTTGCGCTGGCTACCACGGGCGAGATCGTATGGGCGAATGACGCATTTGCGGAAATCAGCGGTCGGGGGACTGCGGTAAGCGGCGTTCGCATGGGCGAGATCGCACCGACGTTTGAGACCGGCTGGCTCATCAAGGGACAGACCGCGTTCCCGGGAGAGCTTGGCATCGGCAAGCGGCAGTACCATGTATTCGGCAGTATGGTGCAGAGCGGTGCGGGACAGCTGATGATGCTGCATTTCATCGACTGCACCGAGTTTGTCCGTCTGCGGGATGCGGCTGAGACTACCCGTCCGGCTATCGCGGTTATCGCAATCGACAACTACGAGGAGCTGGTCAAGAACACCACCGACTCGGAAAAATCCAACATTCTGGCGGGCATTGATAAACGTCTGTTTGCTTGGGTGAAGGACTCGAGCGCCGTACTGCGCAAGTACGACCGCGACAAGTATATCTTCGTGATCGAAAACGCCGAGCTGGACAAGCTGGTCGCGCGCAAGTTCTCCGTTCTGCAGGAGGTGCGCGAAATTGAGAACCACGAGGGCGTTGTAGCTACCCTGTCCATCGGTATCGGACGCGACGGCGAAACGCTTGCAGAAAGCTATCAGTTTGCCGGACTCGCTGTCGACATGGCGCTGTCCCGCGGCGGCGACCAGGCGGTTATCAAGAATAAATTTAACTTTGCTTTCTTCGGCGGATTGAGCGAGGAAGTCGAGAAGCGCACCAAGGTCAAGAGCCGCGTGGTTGCCAACGCACTCAGCCAGCTGATCCGCGACTCGTCTCAGGTGCTGGTCATGGGCCACAAGAACAGCGATATGGACGCCATCGGCGCTGCTGCCGGTATGGTCTGTGCCGCGCGTGTCAAGGGCAGACCGGTGCACATTGTTGTGGACCGTCAGCACACCATGGCAAATGACCTGATCGAACGGCTGGAAACCCAGTCTGAGTACAAGGGCGTGTTCATCAGCGCCGAGGATGCGATGATCGCGTGCGATTTCAACACGCTGCTTATCGTGGTGGACGTAAACCGTCCCGGCTATGTGGAGAGCGCGGCGCTGCTCGAATCCATCAACAAGATCGCAGTCATTGATCATCACCGCCGTGCGGCAGATTATATCGAGAACGCAGTCGTATCCCTGCACGAGCCGTATGCGTCGTCCGCATCCGAGCTGGTCAGCGAGCTGCTGCAGTATCTTGTGCCGACCAGCGGCATCCTCACCTGCGAGGCGGAAGCCATGCTGGCAGGTATTTATCTGGATACCAAGGGCTTTGCAACGCGCACCGGCGTCCGCACATTTGAGGCGGCAGCGTATCTGCGCCGCGCAGGTGCGGAGTCGAGCAATGTCAAGCGCCTGTTCCAGTCCAGCTTTGACCAGTATATGGAACGTCAGAAGCTGATCTCGTCCGCGCGCAACTGCGGTCAGGGCGTTATCTTCGCTATCACCGGCGAGGAGGTAGACCGTATTGCGGCCGCACAGGCAGCAGACGAGCTGCTGTCCATCATCGGCACACATGCAAGCGTTGTTGCGTTCCGCAGCGGCGATGATATGGCGGTTTCCGCTCGTGCGGCAGGCCACGTCAATGTGCAGCTGCTGATGGAGAGACTCGGCGGCGGCGGCAACCATTCGGCGGCCGGTGCACAGCTAAAAAACACCACGCCGGAGGAGGCCGACAAGCTGATCACGGATGCCATTCGCGGCTACTTCGACGATCAGCGGACCGAGAAACAGGACGAAAACAAATAACAGTCTGTCGGAAAAGGCGTTTCACGACAGCCGTAATTAGACCGAAAAGCAGGCGAAGCTGTTCGCCGCATTCGATATAGCAAACACAAAAGGAGTAATCACCATGAAAGTAATTCTCAAGGCCGACGTTAAGGGCAAGGGCAAAAAGGGCGAGCTGATCGAGGTCAGCGAGGGCTACGGCCGCAACTTCCTGATGCCGCGCGGTCTGGCAGAGCCGGCAACCGCGGATAACCTGAACGTCAAGAAGGCGCAGGATGAGGCACACGCACGCAAGATCGCACTCGAGCAGCAGGCAGCCCGCGAGGCAGCCGAGAAGCTCAAGGAGAGCCCGGTAAAGGTTCCGGCCAAGGGCGGCACGGGCGGCCGTCTGTTCGGCGCTGTTACCTCCAAGGAAATCGCTGAGGAGCTGAACAAGCAGTACGGTCTGAACGTACCGAAGCAGAAGATCGTGCTCGAGGAGCCGATCAAGACCTTCGGTGTACACCGCGTAAAGGCAAAGCTGTATCAGGATATCGCAGGCGAGATTCTGGTGCAGGTAGTCGAGGCCTAACCTGCACCTATAGGGGGTATCCAATACCCCTATATACGCCGGTCGGTTCCGGAGAAACCGACCGGCGATACCCCCGGACGCGCCCCAAGGGCGCTGGGTCGAGGTGTAAAAAGTCACGCGCATGTCGCGACTTTTTACGGACACGGCAATGCCGTGTCCTATTTCATGCCGTGCGTGGAACGCACGGTCGCTGCGGCGGGACCGAGATGCTCGCCGTACCATTCGGTACGGCTGCATCTGAGGTTGCGCTTTGCAAGCAAAGCGGGATTTGATTGACGCAGGCTATGCCTGCGTTGTCATTTTTCGTTCTTCATTCGCAATTCTCCATTTTCCATTTTCCATTTTTATTTTTTAGCGGAGGGAGGTAAGTAAGTGCCCGACGAACTTTTGATGCGGCAGGTGCCGCAGGATCTGACTGCGGAGCAGTCGCTTTTAGGCGCGATGTTGGTCGATCCGAACTGCATTCCCGAGGTCATCGAGCAGGTGCGCGCCGATGATTTTTACGCGGAAGAAAACAAGCGCATCTTTGAGACTATCTACTCGATGTTCAACGGCGCACAGCGTATTGACCCGGTAACCGTTCTGGATATGCTCACGCGCATGGGCTACTACGACGAGGCCGGCGGCCGCGCGTATCTCTTTCAGCTGATGGAGGTCACGCCGGGTGCGCGGAACGTCAACGAGTACGTCCGCATCGTGCGTGACAAGAGCCTGCTGCGCCAGCTGGCGGATGCGGGCAGCGAGATTCAGCAGAACGCCCTCGAAGCCCACGGTGAAGCCTCCGGCATTGCCGAGCTGGCGGAGCAGCGTATTTACAGCATCCGTCAGGGACGTGAAATTAAGGGTCTGTCACGGCTTTCTGAGGTTATCGCTGATCTGTATACCGAACTGGACGAGCGTGCCCGGTCGGACAGTGAAATTCCCGGCATGTCCACCGGCTTCCACGCGCTGGACACGGCGCTGACCGGTCTCAATAAATCCGACCTGATTCTCATTGCGGCACGACCCGGCATGGGCAAGACCGCGTTTGCGCTCAATGTGGCGCTCAATGCGGCTAAGGCAAGTGTTAAGAATAAGGAGCGCGGCGACAAAAAGGGCACCGGCGTGTGCGTGTTCCAGCTTGAGATGGGCAAGGAACAGCTGGCCAGCCGTTTCCTGTCAAGTGAGGCGCTCATTGAGTCGCAGAAGCTGAAAACCGGTAATCTGGACGGTGACGATTGGGTAAAGATCGCGCGTGCGTCCGGCGTACTGGCAGGACTGAATATCTATGTGGACGACAATCCGGCCATCACGGTTGCGGAGATCAAGGCGAAATGCCGCAGACTGGGTGACGAACTCGGTCTGATCGTCATCGACTATCTGCAGCTGATGCACGTCGGCGGCCGTCACATGGATAATCGTGTGCAGGAGGTCGCAGAGATTTCACGTTCGCTGAAAATTATGGCGAAGGAACTCAATGTTCCGGTCGTGTGTCTGTCGCAGCTGTCGCGTGCGTCCGAGCAGCGCTCGGATAAGCGCCCGATGCTGTCCGACCTGCGAGAGTCCGGCGCGATCGAGCAGGACGCTGACATCGTTATGTTTATCTACCGCGATGATTATTACGATGACGAGAGCGAGAACAAAAATATCGCAGAAATTATCATTGCGAAAAACCGTCACGGTGCGACCGGCACCATTGAGCTGCAGTGGGTCGGTCAGTACACGACCTTCTCCAACCCGGACCGCATTCACGAGGAGTAAGCCATGCTGGATACGGTAAAACGAACGATTTCCGACTATACGATGCTCGAAACCGGCGAAAATGTGCTTGTCGCCCTGTCCGGCGGTGCGGATTCCGTAGCGCTTCTGCTGAGTCTGCGCGAGCTGGGGTATCCTGTGCGGGCGTTTCACCTCAACCACTGTCTGCGCGGTGCAGAGTCCGACCGGGACGAAGCCTTCTGCCGCAGGCTGTGTGAGAAGCTCGGCGTGAAACTGACGGTCGAGCGCGTGGACATAGCCGCTGCCGCAGGCGATTCCGCGGTAGAGGAGACCGCGCGGCGTATTCGCTATGCACGGCTGGAGCATGCCGCACACGGAGCCAAAATCGCGGTGGCGCATAATGCGGACGACAATCTGGAGACCATGCTGTTCCATTTGGTGCGCGGCACAGGTGCGAAAGGTCTCACGGGCATTCCGCCGGTGCGCGGACGCATCATTCGGCCTCTCATCGAGGTTGAGCGGCGGGAAATCGAAGCCTTTCTGCGCGAGCGCGAACAGGATTTCGTGACTGACAGCACCAATGCGGACACAGCTTATACGCGCAACCGCCTCCGTCAAGAGGTCGTTCCCATTCTGCGGGAATTGAATCCGCAGGCGGTGCAGGCGGCAGCACGGCTTTCACGTCAGCTTCGGCAGGACGAGACTTGCCTGCAGAGTTATGCACAGACCTGTGTACAACTTTGTGCAGTCGGGAACGGCGCGTGGAAGATTCAGCCTCTGCGGGAAGCCGCACCGGCGGTTCGCAGCCGAGCGCTGCGGTTGCTGCTCGAAAATGCGGATATGCCGCTTAAAGACGTAACCGCAAAGCATATTACTGCGCTCGAGCATCTGTTGGAAACCGCGTCTCCGTCTGCGGAAGCCGATTTGCCGAACGGCTATTTCGCAAGACGTGAATATGACGTTCTGCGCATCATTCCCAAGGCTGAAACTGCGGTCGAGCGGCCGGAAATCCCGCTTACCCTACCATTTGCAGGGACGATCTGGAAGGACACGGTAAAGCTCGCCGCAAAAAAAATAGAAAAATCCGAAGTTTTTTACAAAACATTCAATACTTTTTGTCTGGATTGTGGTACAATAGATTTTGAATCGCTGTGTGTTCGCACGCGGCGCACTGGAGATACCCTGCGGCTGACCGAAAACGGCGGCAGCAGATCGCTCAAAAAGCTGATGATCGACCGAAAGATTCCGCGCTATATGCGGAATGCGATGGCCGTCATCGCGGATAAAAACGGCGTGATCGCGGTGCAGGATATCGGTGCGGACTGCAGTAGAACAGCCAAAAATAACGCAAATACACTGCAGATTACAGTAAAGGGGTTATCAAAAAATGGCTTATAATATGCGAGATGACATCAAGGAAGTTTACTTTACCGAGGAGCAGCTTCACGAAAAGGTAGCAGAGCTAGGTGCGCGTATCACGGAGGATTACCGCGACAAGAACCCGCTGATCGTCAGTGTGCTCAAGGGCTCCTATGTGTTCATGGCCGACCTGACCCGTGCCATTGATACGCCGTGCAACGTGGATTTCATGGTCGTATCCAGCTACGGCAAGGGCACCAAGACTTCCGGCGAGGTGCAGATCATCAAGGATATCGCACAGCCGATCGACGGCCGCGACCTGCTGATCGTGGAGGATATTCTGGATTCCGGCGTAACGCTGCACTATCTCATGCAGATTCTGGCAGCACGCGGCGCGAACTCCATCCGCCTGTGCACGCTGCTCTCCAAGCCGGAGCGCCGCAAGATCAACGTCGATGTGGATTACCTCGGCTTTGAGATTCCGGACGAGTTCGTAGTCGGCTACGGCCTCGACTACGCGGAAAAGTATCGCAATCTGCCGTATATCGGTGTACTTAAGCCGTATGTTTACGGCGGCGAGTAATTTAGGGAAGAGGTGTTAAACCGATTTGAAAGGCAAAATGAAAGGCTTCGGCCTTTACCTGATCATACTGGTGTGCCTGTTGGCAGGTGTCAGCTATGTGGTCAGCCAGACACAGCAGACAGAAACGCTATCCTATAATCAGATCTACAACTATTTTATGGATGGCGATGTTGACCAGTACGACGTGGACGACACCACGCTGACCATGCATCTGAAAAAGGAAAACCGGACGTACACCTACGATCTGGGTGACTACAGAAGCGTGTTCTATAACGATCTGGGCGAGACCATTCAGCAGCAGATGCGGGATGGCACGCTGACCAAGGTCGATTACCGCACGGCAACCATTCCGTGGTGGGCACAGTTCCTGCCGTATGTGATCCTGATCGTGCTGCTGATCGCGTTCTGGTACTTTATGATGAACAAGCAGTCCGGCGGCGGAGCAGGTCCGATGCAGTTTGGCAAGGCCCGTGCAAAGCTGGCGCAGGACGATAAGCGCAAGGTCACTTTCAATGATGTGGCAGGCGCGGACGAGGAAAAGGCCGAGCTGCAGGAAATCGTCGAGTTCCTCAAGAATCCGCAGAAGTTCGTGCAGATCGGCGCGCGTATTCCGAAGGGCGTGCTGCTGGTCGGCCCTCCGGGCACCGGTAAAACCCTGATCGCGCGTGCGGTTGCAGGCGAAGCGGGCGTACCGTTCCTGTCTATTTCGGGTTCGGACTTCGTTGAGCTGTACGTCGGTGTCGGCGCATCGCGTGTGCGCGACCTGTTCGAGCAGGCCAAGAAGAACGCGCCGGCTATCGTATTCATCGACGAGATCGACGCAGTAGGCCGTCAGCGCGGCGCAGGTCTTGGCGGCGGCCATGACGAGCGCGAGCAGACCCTGAACCAGCTGCTCGTTGAGATGGACGGCTTTGGTGCAAACGAGGGCGTTATCGTCATCGCAGCCACCAACCGCAAGGATATTCTGGATAACGCACTGCTGCGTCCGGGCCGTTTTGACCGTCAGGTCTATGTCGGCGCACCGGATGTCAAGGGTCGTGAGGCTGTCCTCAAGGTACATGCCCGCAACAAGCAGTTCGACCCGGATGTCAAGTTCTCTGAAATTGCCAAGACGACCGCCGGCTTCACCGGTGCAGACCTTGAAAACCTGCTCAATGAGGCAGCGCTGCTTGCGGCACGCCGCAACAAGAAGCTGATCTCGCAGGAGGAGATTGAGGAGTCGCTGCTCAAGGTCGTAATGGGCGTGGAGAAGAAGAGCCACATCATCAATGAGCACGACAAGCGCCTGACCGCGTACCATGAGGCCGGTCACGCGATCTGCTTCCACGTTCTGCCGACGCAGGATCCGGTACACCATGTTACCATTATTCCGCGTTCGTCCGGCGCAGGCGGCTTTACTATGCCGCTGCCCGAGGAGGATCAGGCATACCGCACCAAGAAGTATATGGAGGAGTACATCATCGTTTGCCTGGGCGGCCGCGTGGCCGAGCAGCTGACGATGGAGGATATCTCCACCGGTGCTTATGGCGACATCAAGCAGGCAACCCAGATGGCTCGCGCCATGGTCACCAGCTACGGCATGAGCGAGCGTATCGGCCCGATCGACTACGGCTCGGATAATGGCGAGGTGTTCCTCGGTCGTGATCTGGCAGCCGGCAAGGGCTATTCCGAGGTCAAGGCGGCGGAGATCGACGACGAGATTCACCGCATTATCGAGCACGCATATCACGCCTGTGAAAAGCTACTGAGCGAGCACATGGACGAGATGAAGCGCGTTGCCGAGTATCTCATCCGCAACGAAACGATGGACGGCGAGACCTTTGTTAAGGTCTATAACGGCGAAATCGTTCCGGATAAGATCGTCGGTGAGGATCTGATGACCGAGCTGCAGCAGGAGCTGCACGCCAAGGTAAGCAAGCCTGCGGAATCCGCAGAGGAGCTTGCCAAGGTTGAAGAAGCCGAAAAGGATCTCGACCCGGATAAGCAGGATCAGTAAATATTCACAAAGCCCCACAGGAAATTCTGTGGGGTTTTTCCTTGCCTGAAATGTCAAACATTCTTGACATTTTGCTGTCCGCCTGTTATCTTGAGGATGTAAAGAGAATTTTACATTTTAGCGAACGGCATCAAGAGTAGGAGGTGCTTTTATGCGGTGGGATTTATACACATCAGCCGAGAAAATGCAGGTATTGTGGGTCTGCATCGGCTTGCCGGTGCTCCTGCTGGCGGCATGGCTGGTAAAAGACTGGATGGATGCCGGAAGATCGAAAAAGGCCCGCAGGACCGCCAAAGCACTCGGCAGCAAGACCGATGAGATGGAGCACGCCATCATCACACAGGCACAGGCGGTCGCATACCGGGTGACGCAGGCGGGAATCCTGGCGTGCCTGTATTATCGGCTGCTGATAAAAGGGCAGGCGGCAATGGAATTGTGTGCGCTGTTGGTCGTGTCCGGCATGGTGGAGGCGGCTATTATGCTTGTGCAGACGTTCCGCAAAGCAAAGGACGACGAGGAGCATCCGCCGAGACTGACTTTCCTTATCGCAAAGCTGATGTTCTGTGCGGTGCTGATCGGATTGGCCATCGGAATGACGGTTCTAACGCAAAACTGGTAGGAGGTGCGCTTATGAGCTGGGATATGTACGATATGACACAGAAGGTGCAGGTTGTTATGGTTGCGATTGTGCTGCCGCTGGTCATTCTTGCAGCGAGCCTGTGGCACGATTGGGTAGAAGAAGGACAATCGCCGCGAGCGAGAAAAATCATGAAGGACTGGGAATGGAATATTGATGAGATGGCGCACGCCGTCAATGTGAAGGGCCGCTTGATTGGCTACCGTGTGCTGCAGGCCGGTGTTATCATTTATCTTGGTTACAGCCGCTTTTTCCGTGATTATCGCTCGATTGAACTCAGTGTCCTGGCAATCGTGTCCATTGTTGCTGAGGTGCTGTTTATTATCATCAAAACCATTCGCAATATGGCGGGCGATGAGGATAAAACGCAAATGTGGAAACAGATGGGACACAGTGTGTTCAATAATCTGATGTATCTGTGGATTGTGGTGAAGGTTTTCTGGATGTAGGGAGGTGCACCTATGTTTACAACCGAAACCGGTATAGGCGTGGTCGTAATGGTCGTTTTTGCGGTATTCTGGCTGGCTTTTATGCTCTGGGAGGACTGGGGACAGGCCGGAAAAACCGCTCGTGCACGCGCTTCCGCGAAGGCTAATGGCTGGGAGCAGGACGAAATGCAGAACACGATCACACGCAATGGTGCGATTATCGCCTATCGCTTGATGACGGTCGGACTGTTCGTGGTGATGTTGGTGGATATCATTGCATTCGGCAAAAATGTGAGCGAGTTTGCAATTCTGTGGTTCGTGTGCATGGTGTTCGAGGGTGTTTACAGAGCGATCGCAACCTACCGTGCCACAAAAGATGACGAGGAAAATCCGCCGTCCCAAAGTGCGCTTGCCGGGGATATTGTAAAGCGTATTTTCATTCCGGTCGTGATATTCGCAGATTTGATATGGAAGTTCTGGCGCTGAAGATGAAGAACAATATTAAAGAACTCCGCAAGGCACGCGGCTTGCGGCAGGAGGACATGGCAAAGCTGCTCGGGGTATCGCGGCAGACCATCGTGGCGATGGAGAACGATAAATACGACCCGACCCTCGAGCTGGCGATTAAAACCGCGCGGCTGCTGGAACAGCCTGTGGAGAGTATATTCTTCCTCGATGAAGAATCGTGAAAATTGAGAATTGAAAATGGAGAATGAACGTATAGATGGGGCATTTCCCATTCTCCATTCCTGCATGAAAAAAGGACTTCCCGCAGGAAGTCCTTTTTTATAGCACAGATTTACCCAATACCGCCCGGGATAATAAAGCTGAAGAATACGACGAGTGCGGCAAGGAAGATATACACATATTTCGCAAGCGGCGCAAAGGCGCGGCTGAGCGGCTTGCTGCGGCCGTTCATCAGCTCCTGCTCCATCTTGTTAATGCCGAGCACCCAGTACGCCATAACCGCACCGAGGATTGCACCGATCGGCACGACGTAAATGGTGATAACGTCCATCAGCGTACCCATGAGCGTATCGCGCTCGATAAACAGGCCAACCGCCAATGCGGCGCCGCACGACAGCAGGACAGCGGCCTTTCGGCTCAGCTTGAGGCGCGTCTGCGCGGCTTCAGAGACTGCTTCCAGCATGTTCGCCAGTGAGGTAATGCCCGCGAACAGCACGGAAATAAAGAAGAAGAACGCGAACAGACGGCCGAACGGCATCTGCTGGAATACACGCGGCAGGGTGATGAACAGCAGCTTGGGGCCGGAGGCCGGGTCCAGACCGAACGCGAATACGCTCGGCAGGATGGCGAAGCCGGCAAGCATAGCGGCGCAGGTGTCGAGCACAGCGGTCATGCACGACGAATGTACAACATCCTCATTTCTCGGCAGGTAAGAGCCGTAAATGATCATGCCCGAGCCGGTGATCGACAGCGAGAAGAACGCCTGACCCATCGCCATGATCCATGTGCGCGGGTTGAACAGGTATTCCCACTGCGGTACGAGCAGGTATTTGTAGCCTTCGATCGCATTCGGCAGGAAGGCTACGCGGATAGCAATAATGATGAACAGGATGAAGAATGCGGGCATCATCACCTTGTTGATCTTTTCAATGCCGCCGGACACGCCGAAGATCAGCACAGCCGCCGTCAGCAGGATAACCAGGGTGTGCCACGGCACACTGGAAAAATTCGTGCTGCTCATTTCCGTGAAGAACTGCTCCGGTTCGGTGCTCATCAGCGAGCCGGTCAGTGCACCGAACGCGCTCCGCAGCACCCAGCCGACGATGATGGCGTAGCCGATGGCGATACCGAGCGAGCCGAGCAGAGGAATCGTACCGAGGATGGCGCCGCCCTTTTTACCGCGGGACTTCATCGCAAATTCATACGAGCCGATCGGACCTGTGCCGGTCATACGGCCGAAGGCGAACTCGCCGGACAGGCCGACATAGCCGAACAATGCGATAAACAGCAGGTAGGGGATTAAAAAAGCCGCGCCGCCGTATTGACCGGTGCGGTAAGGGAACATCCAGATGTTGCCCATGCCGACCGCAGAGCCGACCGCCGCCAGCACAAAGCCGATTTTTGAGGTAAAGGTTCCGTTTTCGTTTTTCTGATGCATAATAAAACTCTCCGATTGTTTACAGATGTAAACATAGTATAACACAAAATAAAGCAAAAAGCCACTTACACTTTTCACAGGAAAAGCGGGAGCTTTTGACAGAAGTAACAAAACACTCGTCGGAATTTAGGGAAATTTATCAGTTATTCTCTTGCGCTCGGTGGATGGATATGGTATGATAGATGAGCGTGAAAAAGACAAGTGTCTTTTTAGGGAGGACAGACATCGCATGATAAAACCAAAGTATTATCTCGTGGAGCGCACCCTGCTGCCGGAGGTATTTCAGCGCGTGATCGAAGCGAATGAAGCCATCGCTTCGGGCAAGGCGGCTACGGCAAGCGAAGCGGCAAAGATCGCCGGTCTGTCGCGCAGTGCGTATTACAAATATAAGGACGGCGTTCGCCCTTTCTTTGAGGCAACCACCGACCGTATCGTCACCTACCATTTCATGCTGCACGATCAGCCGGGTGTTCTGTCGAGCATTCTTGGGCTGATGGCACGCTCGGGTGCAAACCTGCTGACGGTGAACCAGTCCATTCCGATGAGAGGAATGGCATCGGTCACTATTTCGGCCCGCACCGGTGAGATGAAATACTCATCCGAAGAGCTTGTGCACCGTGCAGAAGCAATGGAAGGCGTCAGCAAAGTGGAAATTCTGGCATCTGAATGACCGTCCGGCGGTATACAGAACGCTAATTTAACTGATGAAAGGAAATCAGCATATGATTAAAGTAGCAATCATGGGACACGGCACTGTCGGTTCGGGCGTATACGAGGTTTTCGACATGAACGCCGACAAGATCGCCAAGACCGTTGGTGAGCCGGTTGAGGTAAAGTATGTCCTCGACCTGCGCGACTTCTCCTCTCTGCCGTATGGCAATAAATTTGTAACCGATTTCTCTGTCATCGAGAACGACCCCGAGGTAACAGTCGTTGCCGAGGTAATGGGCGGCGTGGGCGCTGCGTACCAGTTCACCAAGCGCTGCCTCGAGGCTGGCAAGAGCGTATGCACCTCCAACAAGGAGCTGGTTGCTACCAAGGGTGAGGAGCTGCTCAAGATTGCCGAGGAGCACGGCGTAAACTACATGTTCGAGGCATCCGTCGGCGGCGGCATTCCGGTCATCCGTCCGATGCTGCAGTGCCTGGCTGCCAACGAGTTTAACGAAATCTGCGGCATTCTGAACGGCACGACCAACTACATTCTCACCCAGATGATCCACAACGGCGTTACCTTTGCGGATGCGCTCAAGCAGGCACAGCTCAACGGCTATGCCGAGAAGGACCCGACCGCTGACATCGAGGGTCACGACGCCTGCCGCAAGATCTGCATTCTGTCCGACCTTGCTTACGGCGATAAGTTCGATCCGGATCAGGTTTCCTGCGAGGGCATCACTAAGATCACCCTCGAGGACGTAGCAAACGCCGACAAGCTGGGCTGCGTTATCAAGCTGCTGGGCCGCTCGGTCCGCTGCGAGGACGGCACCGCTTACGCTTATGTTGCACCGCATCTCATCCACAAGGAAAGCCCGCTGGCCGCTGTTGAGGATGTATTCAACGCCATCATGATCGACGGCAATGCGACCGGTGAGGTTATGTTCTACGGCAAGGGCGCCGGCAAGCTGGCTACCGCTTCCGCTGTTGTTGCCGATATGTTGGACAGCATCGAGCACAAGGACAACCGCCGTCGTATCTTCTGGGGCGATGGCTCCAAGCACCTGCTCCGTCCGCTGGATACCCTGCAGAGTGCATGGTACGTTCGTTTCAAGGGCGCACAGAAGGATGTTGAGGAGCTGCTGCCGGTTGAGAGTCTGACTGAGCCTGCTGAGGACGTATTCGTGGTTCAGACCCGCAAGCTGTCCACCGCAGAGATGAACGCCGCAGCCGAAAAGCTGAACGCACGCGGTGAAGTTCGTGCGGCAATGCGTATTCTGTAAAGGAGAGAAATACAATGGTTCGTGTAACCGTTCCTGCTACGAGCGCCAATATGGGCTCGGGCTATGACAGCATCGGCATTGCGCTCGAGCTGTACAACGTGATCGACCTCGCAGAGAACGATCATATTGATATTTCGGATAAAAACGGTCAGTATGTTCCGCAGGACGAGAGCAATCTGATCTATCAGTGTGCAAAGCGCGTTTACGACGAGTGTGGCAAGCCGCTTTCCGGCTTGACCATCGTTGAGGACTGCGCTATCCCGCAGACCCGCGGCCTGGGTTCGTCCTCGGCGTGCACGGTTGCGGGCATCATGGGTGCAAACATGCTGCTCGGTGAGCCGCTCGACCGCAACGCGGTCATTGATCTGGCGGCTACCATCGAGGGTCATCCGGATAACTCCACACCGGCGATCCTCGGTGGCTTCTGCGTGGCGCTGCTCGAAAACGGCCATGTGCATCACGTTCGCGTGCCGGTTCACGGTGCGATCGACTTCGTGGTATTCATCCCGGATTTCCAGCTGTCCACCGAAAAGGCGCGTGCGGCGCTGCCCAAGACCATCGACCATCACGATGCGGTTTACAATCTGGCGCGCGCAGCGCTGCTCGCGGGCAGCCTGACCACCGGCAAGCTGGAAAACCTTGACGCGGCAACCGGTGACTGTCTGCACCAGCCGTACCGTTTCGGTCTGATCGAAAACGGCGAGGACATCGTGCGTGAGGCCAAGAAGCTGGGCGCGCTCGGCGCGTTCATTTCCGGCGCAGGTCCGTCCATCGTGGCTATCGTCTACAAGGGCGACCGCGACTACATCACCCGTGCACAGGAGCTGTGCGAGAAGCAGTATCCGCACTGGAAGGCCGTGCAGCTGCGCTGTGATGAGGTTGGTGCGACCGTAAAACGACTGTAATAGGGGACGGATGAGTGCTCTCGTCCGTGTATATAAGGAGGAAACATAGTTAGTATGAGTCTTATTGTGCAAAAGTTCGGCGGCACTTCGGTTGCCAACACCGAGCGACTGAAGAATGTTGCGGACATTGTTACCAAGACCGCACAGGCAGGCAATCAGGTTGTTGTAGTTGTATCCGCGCAGGGCGATACCACGGATGATCTGATCGAAAAGGCCGCAGAGCTCAACGAGCGCCCGTCCAAGCGTGAGATGGACGTTCTGCTCAACACCGGCGAGATGATCTCCATGTCGCTGCTGGCCATGGCCATCCAGAAGCTGGGCTTTCCGGTCGTATCCCTGACCGGCTGGCAGATCGGTCTGGAAACCAACAGCAATTACTCGGATGCCCGCATCAAGCGCATCGCGGGCGATCGCCTCAAGGCAGAACTGGATAACGGCCGCATCGTTATTGTTGCAGGTTTCCAGGGCATCAACAAGATGGGCGACGTGACCACGCTCGGCCGCGGCGGCTCGGACACCACCGCAGTTGCCATTGCAGCAACGCTCGGCGCGGACCTGTGTCAGATTTACACCGACGTAGACGGCGTTTACACTGCCGATCCGCGCATCGTAAAGGATGCCAAGAAGCTGGACGCCATCACCTATGATGAGATGCTGGAGCTGGCATCTCTGGGTGCACAGGTGCTGCACAACCGTTCGGTTGAGATGGCAAAGAAGTACAATGTCGATCTTGAGGTCGTTTCGAGCTTTACCCGCAATCCGGGTACCAAAGTCAAGGAGGGTTCTAATATGGAAAAACTGCTGGTTTCGGGTGTTGCCCGTGATAATAACTGCGCGCGTGTAGCAATCATCAATCTGGACGATACGCCGGGCACTGCATTCAAGGTATTCTCGCTGATGGCGAAGCACAATGTCAACATCGACATCATCCTCCAGTCCGTCGGCCGCGATAACAAGAAGTCCATCTCGTTCACCATCCGTCAGGACGATGCAGAGCGCGTCGAGAAGATCCTGCGCGACGCGAAGGAGATGCTCGGCTACGAGGATATTTCCATCAACACCAAGGTCGCAAAGGTTTCCATTGTTGGTGCAGGCATGGCTTCCGCTACCGGCGTTGCTTCCAAGATGTTCGAGCTCTGGCAAGCGCCGGCATCAACATCCGCATGATCTCCACCTCTGAGATCAAGATCTCTGTCCTCATCAACGAGGAGGACAGCGAGAAGGCTGTTAAGGCTATCCACGAGGAGTTCTTCAACGCCTAACCGATACGGCATATCAAAAAGTCCCGAAATACACATTTCGGGACTTTTTTGCAACCGGAAAGACGTCCGCAACCGTCGGTTGACAAAAAGAAACGATGGGTTGGTGGCGTTTTTGCGGCATTTCAGGCACACTGGAGACAGAAAAGAAAGGCAGGTGGCAGAAATGACAACAGGTGAGAAAATCGCGGCACTGCGAAAAGAGCAGGGCATGAGTCAGGAGGCGCTCGGCGAAAAGCTGGGCCTGAGCCGTCAGGCGGTCAGCAAGTGGGAGGCCGATCAGGCGGTGCCCACGATGGATAATTTAATGGAACTGAGCAAGCTGTTCGGTGTTCCGGTGGATACGTTGCTGCGTCCGGATGCGGAGTTAATGCCAAAGGCAGAGGACTCGGATGAATCGTGGCCGGGTGCAGAGAACCAGCCGGTCAGGAACGGAAACCGCAAGTGGAAAATTGCGGCAATCGCAGCGGCAGGGCTGCTGTGCGTCAGCGTTGTGTGCAGCGCGGTCAGCCTGTGGCGCGTGCTCGCCATGCAGCAGCAGATCGACACGCTGCGGATGCAGAGCGGGCCGAGTACGATTTACTATCCGGATAATACGAGCGCTGAGAACAGCGATTTAGCCGACTGGTCGGAGAACGTGACCGTAGATCCGCAGAACGCGGATAATCTTCTTGTCACAGTGAGCGCCGTGCCGAAAGAAATGCTGGACGGCGAAACCGCAAAGTTCGTTGTCCGCAGCGGTGACCAGTCGTGGGAGTGCGACGCAGAAAACAAGAACGGTTACAGCGGCGAAATCAGCGTGCCGCTGGTGGATACGTTTTCTGTCTATTTGACGCTGACAAGTACGGACGGAGAAATCCGTAATATTATGGTTGCCTCTGAGTATGACCTGAAGCAGCGTTTTTCTCTCGAAGTGCGTGCGTGGTGGGAGAACGGTAGCTTTAGCTTTAATGGTAAGACCACATCAGCCAGCGGCAATGTGGCAACGCATATTTACTGCGGCGATGACAGTGTGACACCGGTCAGTGGTCGTATATTGCTGTATCAGAACGGCAAGCAAATCAAAGAGAAGAAGATCGAGAATATAGAAACAGGAGTCAGTGGAGACGTTTATTATTATACACAGGTTGACTGGCGTGATCTGGAAGGTGGATTTGATCAGTACCAGCTGAAAGCTGAGATTACCGACAATTACGGCAGAGTGTACAGCAGTGAGTTTTTCCAATAACAAAAAAGACCGCGAAAGCGGTCTTTTTTGTTATTTCATCGGTGTAAATGTCGCGGCGAGGACGTAAACACGGCTTGCGCCCATCTCCCGCAGAGCTTTGACGGCAGCAGCCGCCGTTGCGCCGGTGGTGATAATATCATCGACCAGCACAACGGATTTTCCGGTCAAATCTACGCTGCCCTTCGGCAGAACGGCATCTTTTGCGTTGCTCTGCCGCGCGGCATAATCCTTCTGCGCGGACTGCTTTTTCACGAACCATCGCTTACGCAGTGCCGCCTTACACGGCAGAGAGAGCGGCTTTGCGATGAGCTTTGCAAGCAGCTCGGCCTGATTGTACCCGCGCTTGCGGTAATGCAGAGATCCAATCGGCATGTAGGTAACCAAATCCGGCTGCCAGTCGTCCAGCCGTGCGGTGAGAGCCACGGACATTTGCGCCGCGAACCAGTCCGCGCAGTAGGCGGCGCTGCTGAATTTGAACCGTTTCATGGCATTGCGTACTGTGCCGCGGTAATACAGCGGAGCGATCGTACCGTCCGCTCCGGCAATGGAGATGACCTCATTGCAGCGGTATTCCCGCCGGACTGCGGCGGCACAGTCCGGACAAAGCTGCAGCGTGCGGCTGGTCGTCACCGGAAAATCCGCGCCGCATAAAACGCACCTGTGACCATAAAGAATGCCCATCGAATCACCTCAACTATGCAAAAAGAGCTGTCCGCGCGGGACAGCTCTTTGATTATGCGATATTGCGGAAACTTACTTCTGGAGCAGCTTCTTCAGACGCTCAGCAGCTTCCTTGGTGCGTGCCTGATCGCCGAATGCGGTCAGACGGAAGAAGCCGTCACCATTCTTGCCGAAGCCTGCACCCGGCGTACCAACGACGTTGGCATTCTCAAGCAGGTAGTCGAAGAACGTCCACGAATCCATGCCGTTCGGGCACTTGAGCCACAGGTACGGGCTGCTCTTGCCGCCGGTGTACCAGATACCCAGCTCATCGAGGGTCGCAGCGAGAACCTTAGCGTTCTGCTTGTAGTAGCCGAGGGTCTCCTTGATCTGCTTCATGCCTTCCTCGGTGAAGCAGGCAGCAGCGCCCTTCTGTACGATATACGGAACGCCGTTGAACTTGGTGGTCTGACGGCGCAGCCACATCTTGTTCAGCTTGCCGTCCAGCAGAGCGGTCGGAACAACGGTCCAGCCGCAGCGGGTGCCGGTGAAGCCTGCCATCTTGGAGAAGGAGCAGAACTCGATCGCACAGGACTTAGCACCTTCGATCTCGTAAATGGAGCGCGGCAGAGTCTCATCCTCGATGAAGCACTCGTAAGCTGCGTCATACAGGATAACGGCGTTCTGCTTGTTGGCGTAATCTACCCAAGCCTTCAGACCTGCACGGTCATAAGCAGCGCCGGTCGGGTTGTTCGGAGAGCAGATATAGATGATGTCGCACTGAACGGACTCGTCCGGCAGCGGCAGGAAGCCGTTTGCCTCATTTGCGTCAGCGAATACGATCTTGCGGCCCGCCATAACGTTGGTATCAACGTAAACCGGGTAAACCGGGTCCGGAACCAGAACAGTGTTGTCAGTGCCGAAAATGTCGAGAATGTTGCCGAGGTCGCTCTTTGCACCGTCCGAGATGAAGATCTCATTGGTGGCGAGCTCTACGCCGTGGGACTTGTAGTAGCCGACCAGTGCTTCGTGCAGGAAGCCGTAGCCCTGCTCATCGCCGTAGCCGTGGAAGGTCTCCTGCTTGGCCTGATCCTCAACGGCTGCGTGCAGTGCGTCGATAACAGCCGGTACCAGCGGACGGGTTACGTCGCCGATACCCAGACGGATGATATCAGCCTCCGGATGTGCTTCGGAGTACTCACGCACCTTGCGTGCGATGGTGGAGAACAGATAGCTCTGCTCGAGATTGTCGTAGTTCTTGTTAGTCTGCATTGTTGTTCTGGCTCCTTTTCAGAGATGCCGCGACGAACGCCTTGAACAGGGGATGAGCGCGGTTGGGACGGGACTTGAACTCGGGGTGGAACTGTACGCCGATATAGAACGGATGGTTCGGGATCTCAACGGTCTCCACAAGCTCGCCGGTCGGCGAGGTGCCCGTGATCTGCATGCCCTTATTTTCAATCTCCTCGCGGAAATTGTTGTTGAACTCGTAACGGTGGCGGTGACGCTCGGAAATCATTTCCTCGCCGTACGCCGATGCCATGATAGTATTCGGACGGATCTTGCACGGATAAGCGCCCAGACGCATCGTGCCGCCCTTCTTGGAGATGCCCTGCTGGCTCTCCATCAGGTCGATGACCGGATGGGTGGAATCCGGGTCAAACTCGCTGGAGTTTGCATCCGCGTAGCCGAGCACGTTGCGTGCGTAGCTCATAACCGCGATCTGCATGCCGAGGCAGATGCCGAAGTAGGGGATACCCTGCGTGCGGGCATAGTTTGCTGCACAGATCATGCCTTCCACGCCGCGTGCGCCGAAGCCGCCCGGCAGGATGATGCCGTCAACCTCACCGAGCAGCTTGTCCACGGTGGAGTCGTTGATCTCTTCGGAGTCTACCCAGTCGATATCGACGAAGCAGCCGGTCTCGTAGCCGCCGTGCTGCAGTGCCTCTGCAACCGAAAGGTATGCGTCGTGCAGCTTGACGTACTTGCCGACCAGCGCGATCTTCACATGGTCCTTGCGGGCTGCGATGCGCTCGAGCATTTCCTGCCACTCGGTCATATCGCCCTTGCCTGCGCCGATGGACAGCTCACGGCAGACGATGTCGGACAGATGGCTCTCCTCGAGCATCATCGGTGCCTGATACAGAACCGGCAGGGTGCGGTTTTCGATTACGCAGTCCTCTGGCACGGTGCAGAACATGGAAATCTTGCGCTTGATATCGTCATCCATCGGCTGGTCAACGCGGGCTACGATAATGTCCGGAGAGATGCCCAGACCGCGCAGCTCCTTAACCGAGTGCTGGGTCGGCTTGGACTTCGGCTCATTGGAGCCGGAGATGAACGGAACCAGTGTTACATGGATGAACAGGCAGTTGCGGCGGCCAACCTCAGCAGCAACCTGACGGATCGCCTCGAGGAACGGCTGGGACTCAATATCGCCGGTGGTGCCGCCAATCTCGGTGATAACAACGTCAGCCGAGGTCTTTTTGCCTACCGAGTAGATGAAGGACTTGATCTCGTTGGTGATGTGCGGAATAACCTGCACGGTCTCACCGAGGTACTCGCCGGCGCGCTCCTTGTTCAGAACATTCCAGTATACCTTGCCGGTGGTCAGGTTGGAGAACTTGTTCAGGTCCTCGTCGATGAAGCGCTCGTAGTGGCCGAGGTCGAGGTCGGTCTCTGCGCCGTCGTCGGTAACGTAAACCTCGCCGTGCTGGAACGGGCTCATCGTGCCCGGATCTACGTTGATGTAGGGATCGAGCTTCTGCGCTGCAATTTTCAGGCCGCGGCTTTTCAGCAGACGGCCGAGAGATGCGGCAGTAATGCCCTTGCCCAGACCGGAAACTACGCCGCCGGTCACGAAGATGTACTTTGTCATATCTCAATTTCCCCCTTGAATACGGTCGTTGCCGCGCCCGTCATGAACACGGTTTCATCTGTATAGCGAATGGTGAGGTCGCCGCCGCGCAGGTGCACGACGATATCCTCGTTTTTGTTTGCAAAGCCGTTCAGACATGCTGCCACGCCGGTCGCACAGGAGCCGGTGCCGCACGCCCACGTTTCACCGGAGCCGCGCTCCCAGACGCGCATTTTCAGGCTGCCGTCCGGCAGGACGTTGACAAACTCGGTGTTGACACGCTCCGGAAACAGCGGATGATGCTCAAACTTGGGTCCGATGCGCGTAAGGTCGAGGTCGTCCACATCCTCCTTCTGGAAGATAACGCAGTGCGGGTTGCCCATGGAAACGCAGGTCATGTGGTAGACCTTTTCATCCACAACGATGGGTGCGCTGATGACATTCTCGCCGTCCATATCAACGGGAATCTCCCGCGGAGCAAGAATGGCTGCACCCATGTCCACGCGGGCGGACTGCATTTTGCCGTCCTTGACGGTCAGCTCAAGCGTTTTTACGCCGGAAAGCGTGTCAATGGTGATGGTGGTGCGGCCATCGGTCATGCCGTTGTCGTACAGGTACTTGCCCACGCAGCGGATGCCGTTACCGCACATTTTTCCCTCCGAGCCGTCGGCGTTGAAGATGCGCATCTGCGCATCCGCCTTGTCGGAAGGAGAAATAAGGATAATGCCGTCGCCGCCGATACCGAAGTGCGGTTCACTGAGCTTGATCGAAAGCGACTCGGGATCGGGCACAGTCTGGTCGAAGCAATTAAAATAGATATAATTGTTGCCGCAGCCGTGCATCTTGGTGAAAGCCAGCTTCACACGGATTCCCTCCTTAGAAAATAACAAAATGGCATATAGGCAGGGAAAGACAGAGCTTCTCTGCTCATACACCATTTAGTATATCATAATCTGTCGGGAATTTCTCTATAAAATCGAAAAAACCGAAAAAATTTTCGCGTGAGATATGAGATGTTTTTAAGCGGTATCGCACAAATCACGGCGTTTTTCCGCCGATGATGTCCTCGGCGATGTCTCGCTTGGAGCGGCGCTGGTTCATAGCCTGCTGTTCGATGTAGGAATGCGCCTCCGGCTCGGTCATGCCGCAGCACTCGATGAGCAGACACTTGGCGCGGTCTACCTGACGGATATCCTCAATGCGCTTTTGCAGACGGCGGTTTTCGCTCTGCAGGCCGGTCAGACGGCTGCGTGCGGCGCGCGTCATGCGGAGCGCCTGCATGAACAGCACGCGCGAGAGTGGCTTGGGTACGACGAACACGCCGTCGTCCTCGACCTTTTCGGCAACACTGTCCGCAATCTCGGCCTTAGCGAGCAGGATCACGCCGGAAAGCGTATCATTTGCAGCCTGCTGCGCCATATCATGCCCGAATTCATCGGGCAGCGGCGTGTTAACGAGGATTAGATCAAACGAGCCGTCCACCAGCATGCGCCGGGCCTCCGCACCGGAGGAAGCAGGTGCAAGCTGAGCCTGTACGCCGCAGGACGTTAAAAACTGAGAAAGCATGGTGCGGGATTTTTCGGTTGCAGAAACGAGAAGAATGCGTTCCATGCGGTGTGCTCCTCCTTTCAAACGGTATTATGCGGGATTAGTAGCGTTCAAAATAGAGGGAGCGTTCGGCAGCCGTGCGGTCGTCGGCAAGTACGATGCGGTCGTGTTCGGCCTGCTTGGCGGCGAAAAAGGCTGTGCGTGCCTTTTCGGGCAGGTACTTGGTGATAAAGTCGCTGTCCTTGGCGATGCGGATCGCGTCGCACAGGGCGCCGGGCAGTGCTTCGTATCTGGCACGCACTTCATTGGAAGCGGTGAACAGGTTTTCGTCGCAGGCGGGCGGCAGGGGCAGTCCCTGCTCGATACCGTCAAGACCGGCGTGGATGAGCAGGGCAAATACGATGTACGGGTTAATGCAGCCGTCGAACGCACGCAGCTTCATGCGGTTGGCGGAGTGATCACCGGTCAGCGGCACGGTGATGAGCGGACAGCGGTTCTGGTGTGACCATGTGATGTACTTCGGCGCTTCAAACTCACCCAGACGCTGGAATGAGTTGGTGAGCGGATTGCAGAAGATGGTCATCTCGGCGGCACGCTGCAGAATGCCCGCCACAAAGCTCTGGCCCTCGGCAGATTCTTCAAACGAGGGCTGGAACAGGTTCTTGCCGTTTTTGTTTATCGAAACAGACAGATGCAGTCCGCTGCCCGGCGCATGCGGGAGCGGCTTGGGCAGGAAGGACGCAAACAGGCCGCTTGAGGATGCCATGGACTTGACGACCCACTTGAAGGTGACGAAATTGTCTGCCGCTTCAAGAGCTTCGGCGTAGCGGAAGTCAACCTCGTTCTGGCCGGGGCCCTGCTCGTGGTGGGAGGACTCCGGCTGGATGTTCATCTCCTCGAGCGTCAGGCAGATCTGACGGCGCACGTTTTCCGCCTTGTCAAGCGGCGCTACATCGAAATACTCGCCGTGATCGTGCGGAATGGTGGTTGGATGGCCGTTTTCATCCAGCTCGAACAGGTAAAACTCGCTTGCCGTGCCGATGGTGAGGGAATAGCCTGCACGGCGTGCACGGCGGTTAGCCTCGCGCAGCAAATGACGGCCGTCGCCCTCGAACGGCGTGCCGTCCGGATAGCGGATGTCGCAGTAAAAGCGCACCACGCGGCCCTGAGCCGGACGCCACGGCAGAACGGAAAGCGTTGCCGGATCGGGGAACAGCAGCAGGTCGGAGGCATCCACGTTGAGGAAGCCGCGCAGTGCGGCGGCGTTGAAGTGGATGCCCTGCTCGAAAGCGCGTTCCAGCTCGGTCGGCATGATGGCGATGTTCTTCTGGTTGCCGAAAATATCGCAAAACGCAAGACGAATGAACTTTACGTCGTTCTCCTGAATAAATTGTACGACTTCGCTCATGGTGGTGTCCATAGGGCAAGCCTCCTTTTCATAATGTATCTTGAGGAATAAATTTTTTGCTAAAGAATGCGGAATGGGTGCCAAACCTTGGCTGGGGCACCAAAAGGATAGACACCAAGGTTTCTATCCTCTTGGGACTCCAGTTTCCTTTATTTCATAGTCTGGCGAAAATCAGAGAGCGGCGACCGCTCCGAAAAGGGGAACGGCAGAGGATTTTTTCTACCGCAGGGGAGCACAGTGTACTCCCCTGTCGAAACCCATACACAGTGTCAGATACCGTTCTGCTACACATACGGTTAAATCAACGCAGGTGCGACAGAACAGTGTCGCACAATTCGTTTGCGTGTTGTTACGGACGGCACCTGCGAGTTACACCTATCAGGTAACTCCCATCTCCTCATTTCCAACTCCTGCCTTGCAGGAGTTTTTCACTCTGAGAGCAAAATCAAGCCTCAAAGGTATAAAGCTGCTTATACCCAGCCTCCGGGTTCGGCGTGAGGACGAAATACTTCTGCGAAAGCAGATTCTCCGCGTCTGCATCGAACAGCTGCGCGTATTCCTTGATATACGGTGCAAATTCGGTCATATCGTCCGCGGAGACCTCGCTCACGAGGACCTGACGCGGCAGATCGGTCGGTGCTTTATCACATCTTAACACAATTTTGCCGCCGTGCATACCGGTTCCGCAGAAATTGTTGACCGGGTACGCGCCGTTCTGGCCGATGCCGAGCACAAGGATGAGACCGCCGGCGAGATACTCGCCGAGGAACGAACCCGCCTTGCCGCCGACTACCATAACAGGGAAGTGCTGCTGGTAGGCTTTCATGTGAATACCGGCGCGGTAGCCGCAGTCGCCCTTGATATAGATCTTGCCGCCGCGCATCGCGTAGCCGCAGGCGTCGCCGACGTTGCCGTGCACAACGATCTCACCGGCGTTCATGGTGTCGCCGACGGCCTCCTGCGCGTTGCCGAAGACCTCAATGGTGGAGCCGTTCAGATACTGGCCGAGACCGTTGCCTGCCGTGCCGTGCACGGTGATCTTGCGGTCGGTGGAGCCGCAGCCGATGTAGCGCTGGCCGATCACGTTCTCAACCGTGATCTCGCTGTCCTGCGCTGCGCGGATCTGCTCGTTTACTTGTTTATAATAGGTAAGTCCTGCCTGTACAGTTGTCATTTTCGCGCACCTCCTGTGCTTATTCGCCTGCGTGCTTGATGCCGAGGATGTTCAGCTCACGGTCGGTCAGGCCGATGCCGCGCAGCATAAGACGGTTGCCGCGCAGTGCCTCGATGGAGTTGATGCCCATGCCGCCCATCATTTCCTTGAGCTCGTGATCCCATGCAGTGAGCAGGTTGATGAGACGCTGGGAGCCGATATCCGGATTCAAGCGCTTGACCAGCTCCGGACGCTGGGTTGCAATGCCCCAGTTGCACTTGCCGGTCTGGCAGGTGCGGCACAGGTGGCAGCCCATTGCCAGCAGAGCCGCGGTGCCGATGTAGCATGCGTCCGCGCCGAGCGCGATGGCCTTGAGCAGATCGGCGGAGTTGCGGATGGAGCCGCCGACAACGACCGAAACCTCATCACGGATGCCCTCATCGCGCAGACGCTGATCGACAGCGGCGAGCGCCAGCTCGATCGGGATGCCGACGTTGTCGCGGATGCGGGTCGGAGCCGCACCGGTGCCGCCGCGGTAGCCGTCGATGCAGATGATGTCTGCACCCGAGCGGGCCACGCCGGAAGCGACTGCTGCTACATTATTTACGGCTGCAATCTTGACCATAACCGGCTTCTTATATTCGGTAGCCTCCTTCAGCGAGTAAACCAGCTGACGCAGGTCCTCGATGGAGTAGATATCATGATGCGGCGCCGGAGAGATCGCGTCCGTGCCCTCCGGGATCATACGGGTCTTGGAGATATCCGGGCCGACCTTGAGTCCGGGCAGATGGCCGCCGATACCCGGCTTTGCGCCCTGACCCATCTTGATTTCAATGGCAGCACCGGCTTCGAGGTAATCCTTATGTACGCCGAAACGGCCGGATGCAACCTGCACGATGGTGTGCGGGCCGTACTGGTAGAAGTCCTGATGCAGACCACCCTCACCGGTATTATAATAGGTGCCGAGCGCGCTTGCAGCGCGTGCGAGTGCGGCATGTGCGTTGTAGGAGATCGAGCCGTAGCTCATTGCGGAGAACATGATCGGCAGGTTGAGCTCCAGCTGCGGCGCCAGATTGGGAACCAGATTGCCGTTCTCGTCACGCTCAATCTTGCCCGGCTTTTTGCCGAGGAAGGTCTTGGTCTCCATCGGCTCGCGCAGCGGGTCGATGGACGGATTGGTAACCTGCGAAGCGTTGATGAGAATTTTATCCCAGTAGATGGGGTGCGGGTCCGGGTTGCCCATCGAGGACAGCAGCACGCCGCCCGAGCCTGCCTGACGGTAAACCTCGGAGATCGCCTTGCCGGTCCAGTTGGCGTTCTCGCGGAACGTGTGGTCGGTCTTTACGATTTTAAGGGCACGGGTCGGGCACAGCGCTACGCAGCGGTGGCAGGCTACGCACTTGGACTCGTCCGCCTGCATGCGGTTGTTGTCGGCGTCCCAAAAGTGTACTTCGTTCGCGCACTGACGCTCACAGGCGCGGCAGTTGATGCAGCGGTCGTTGTTGCGGACGACCTCATACTGCGGATATAAGAAATCGATAGCCATTACTGGTTCCCTCCGTTCTTCAGATTAACGATGACCGGCTCGCCGCCCTTGGGCGCCCACAGCTTATCTAGCTCAGGCTGGATGACGCGGATCGCGCATTCCTCGGAGGCGATGTATACGGTGTCGTCCTTTTCGCCGACAACCATGCTGCGCAGCTTGAGTCGGTCGTTGAGCGCCATCAGGCCGCCGGTGTAGCCGACCAGAATGGAGAACGGACCGGTAACCATCAGGGAAGCGAAGGCATTGCGTAGATAGGTGAGACGCTCGCGCTCCTTCGGCTCCTGCTTTTCAATGGTGGACCAGAACGGAGCCGCAATGACATTTGCAATCTCGCTGTACGTCAGGCCCAGCTTGCGGCCGAGGTAATCAATAATGTAGGTGATGACCTCGGTGTCGGTCAGCAGGTCGCAGGAGTAGCCGAACATCTCAATGAAGCGGCGGTTTGCATCATAAGAGGAAATCTCGCCGTTGTGAACGACCGTGGTGTCGAGCAGTGCAAACGGGTGCGCGCCGCCCCACCAGCCCGGTGTGTTGGTCGGATAACGGCCATGGCAGGTCCAGGAGTAGGCCTCGTAGTTTTCCAGCATATAGTACTCGCCAACGTCCTCGGGAAAGCCGTTTGCCTTGAAAACGCCCATGTTCTTGCCGGAGGAGAAGATGTAAGCGCCGTTCAGCGTGTGATTGATGCGGATGACAAAGCGGGAGGTGAACTCACGCTCCTCGAGCTGGCTGGCTGCCAGCTTGGTCGGCAGGGGCGTGACGAAGTAGCGCCAGATCATCGGGGCATCCGTGATGCGCGGATGACGTCGGGTCGGGATCTTGGACAGGTTTACAATGTCAAAGTGACGCTCGATCTCGCGCTCGCACTCTTCCTTGGCTGCCTGCGTATCATAGAATACATGGAACGCATAGTAATCGGCGTATTCAGGGTAGATGCCGTAGCCGGCGAAGCCGCCGCCCAGGCCGTTGGAACGATCGTGCATGGTGCGGATGGAGTCGATAATGCGGGTGCCGTTCTCACGGGTGCCGTCCTTGTGGAAGATACCGGAGATCGCGCAGCCTGCGGGGATGCGGACTTGCCCTTCTTTTTGTAACATGGTGCTTCCTCCTTATATATTGCGCTGAAATTACGGATTCAGAGAAGCAGGCTTCGGCGGGTGCTTTCAGATGGAAGGCGATATGTACCGGCTGCTTAACAAAATAAAAAGGTGCTCGCCGCAGCAGAGGATCAAAAGCCTTAAATCCTCAGCTATGGCGAACACCTTTGTTCGCTTAATATTCTATAGCAGAAAACCGGGAATCGTCAAGCGCAAAGAACATAAAAAAGTGAATTTTCGCATTTTGCACAGGAAGTGACGGTGCGGACAAGCGAAAATTAAGTATGTTGTAGCAAATCTTCCGAAAATGAAAAAAACACCATAATCTCCCTTGACAAAGCAAGGCAGGACGGCTATAATGCAAAGTGTAAACAGCAAAGGCGCTGTGGGCACACGACCCGCAGCGCCTGATTTGTTTTATTCAGTTTGTTTGCTATTAAAATTAACATATGTAAGGAGCGAACCATTCATGAGCATTACGAATGTTCCCGAGCTGTTCGGCAGCATGGTGTTTAACGACACTGTGATGAAAGAACGTCTTCCCAAGGACGTTTACAAGAAGCTGAAGAAGACCATGCGCGAGGGCACCGCGATCGACGCCGATGTTGCTGCTGTTGTTGCAACGGCAATGAAGGACTGGGCGATCAGCAAGGGTGCAACCCATTACACGCACTGGTTCCAGCCGATGACCGGCATCACCGCCGAAAAGCACGACTCGTTCATCACGCCGACCGATGACGGTCATGTGATGATGGAGTTCTCCGGCAAGGAGCTGATCAAGGGCGAACCGGACGCATCGTCCTTCCCGTCCGGCGGTCTGCGCGCAACCTTCGAGGCACGCGGCTACACCGCATGGGACCCGACCAGCTACGCATTTGTAAAGGATGGTTCCCTTTACATTCCGACCGCATTCTGCTCCTACACCGGTCAGATTCTCGATAAGAAAACGCCGCTGCTGCGCTCGATGGACGCCATCAGCACACAGGCGTGCCGCATCCTCAAGCTGTTCGGCAAGGATGTTAAGCGTGTAACCACCACCGTAGGCCCGGAGCAGGAATATTTCCTGATCGACCGCGAGGACTACGCAAAGCGCAAGGACCTGATCTTTACCGGCCGCACCCTGTTCGGTGCAATGCCGCCGAAGGGTCAGGAAATGGATGATCACTACTTCGGCGCACTCCGTCCGCGTGTAGCTGCTTTCATGCAGGAGCTCGACGAGGAGCTGTGGAAGCTGGGCATCCTCTCCAAGACCAAGCACAACGAGGTTGCACCGTGCCAGCACGAGATGGCGCCGGTGTTCTCTACCACCAACATCGCGACCGACCACAACCAGCTGACCATGGAGGTCATGCGTACCGTCGCGCAGAAGCATGGCTTCACCTGCCTGCTGCATGAGAAGCCGTTCGAGGGCGTAAACGGCTCCGGCAAGCACAACAACTGGTCCATTTCCACCGATCGGGGCGAGAACCTGCTCGAGCCGGGCAAGAACCCGAGCGAGAACACTCAGTTCATCCTGTTCCTGACCGCTGTTATCAAGGCTGTTGACGAGTATCAGGATCTGCTCCGCATCTCGGTTGCATCCGCAGGCAACGATCACCGTCTGGGCGCGAACGAGGCGCCTCCGGCTATCATCTCCATGTTCATCGGCGATGAGCTGCAGTCGATCCTTGATTCTATCGAGTCCGGTGCGGAGTACACCGACGTTTACAAGACCAAGATGGATCTGGGCGCTGCTGTTCTTCCGCCGATCCCGAAGGACACCACCGACCGCAACCGTACTTCTCCGTTTGCTTTCACCGGCAACAAGTTCGAGTTCCGTTCGCTGGGTTCGGCCGTCAACATCGCGTGTGCAAACGTTATGCTGAATACCGCAGTTGCCGAGGAGCTCCGCCAGTTCGCTGACGAGCTGGAGGGCGCTGAGGACTTCGAGGCTGCTGTATACGCACTCGTTAAACGCGAGATCAAGGCGCACAAGCGCATCATCTTCAACGGCAACGGCTACGACGAGTCCTGGGTTGCCGAGGCGGAGAAGCGCGGCCTGCTCAACTTCAAGAGCGCGGCAGATGCATTCCCGCACTACGTTGACCAGAAGAACCTCGACCTGTTCGCAAAGCACAATGTTTACACCTCTGCGGAGATCCATTCCCGTATGGAGACCCAGCTTGAGGAGTACAACAAGATCCTGCACATCGAGGCTATGACCATGAGCGATATGGTACGCGAGGAGATCACTCCGGCGTGCATCGCATTTGAAAACGAGCTGGCAGGCACCGTCAATGCCAAGAAGGCAGCAGGCGTTACCGGCGGCATGGAGGCAGGTCTGCTGGGCAAGGTTTCCGAGCTGACCGAGGAGCTGTACACCAAGAGCGCAGCGCTCGACGAGGCTGTTGCAGCCGTTCCGACCGATGATAGCCAGAAGGCAGCACATTACTACCACGATGTTGTCATCTCCGCGATGGACGAAGTCCGTGCACCGGCCGATAAGCTGGAGGGTCTGGTAGGCAAGAAGTTCTGGCCGTTCCCGACCTACTCCGACATTCTGTTCTACGTTTAAGGAACAGAACGAAACTTACATTCGTTAATATTTACACAATGGCGTGTATTTTCCCTTTCTTTTAGAAGAAAGGGGAGGTACACGCCATTTCTATTCCAAGGGGGTTATTAAAAATGGATATCATGGAACTTGCTACGTCGATGGACGTAGGCTGGACGCTTGTTGCGGCGGCGCTGGTATTCTTCATGCAGGCCGGCTTCGCAATGGTTGAGACCGGCTTCACCAGAGCAAAGAATGCCGGCAACATCATCATGAAAAACCTGATGGACTTTTCGCTCGGCACGCCGATCTTCTGGATCCTCGGCTTCGGCATCATGTTCGGCGCGGCAAGCCCGTTCTTCGGCGGCTTTGATTTCTTCGCTGACGGCGTTGTCGGTGAGGGCTACGACTGGACGACCCTGATCTTCCAGACCGTATTCTGTGCAACTGCTGCGACCATCGTTTCCGGTTCGATGGCAGAGCGCACCAAGTTCTCTGCATACTGCATTTATTCGATGATCATTTCCGCAGTTATCTACGATCTCGGGCCACTGGATCTGGGGCGGCGGCTGGCTCGCAGAGCTTGGCTTCCACGATTTTGCAGGCTCCACGGCGGTGCATATGGTCGGCGGCGTCGCAGCTTTTGTCGGCGCAGCTATCCTCGGTCCCCGTATCGGTAAGTACACCAAGGACGGCAAGGCTCGTGCAATCCCGGGTCACTCCCTGACGCTCGGCGCTCTCGGCTGCTTTATCCTGTGGTTCTGCTGGTTCGGCTTCAACGGCGGTTCTACCGTTGCACTGTCGGGCGGCGGTGCTGAGGTTGCATCCCGTGTATTTGTAACCACCAACATGGCAGCTGCTGTTGCAACCGTTACCGTTATGTGCATCACCTGGATCCGCTACAAGAAGCCGGACGTTTCTATGACGCTGAACGGCTCTCTGGCAGGTCTGGTAGCCATCACCGCAGGCTGCGATGTGGTTACTCCGTTCGGTTCGGTTATCATCGGTATCTGCGCAGGCTTTGCCGTTGTATTCGGCATCGAATTTGTCGATCAGAAGCTCAAGGTCGATGATCCGGTCGGCGCTGTCGGCGTGCACTGCATCAATGGCGCACTGGGCACCATCCTTACCGGCCTGTTCGCTTACTATAATGGCACTGAGGTTGAGCCTCTCGGCGTATTCTACGGCGGCGGCTTCCACTTCTTCGGCATTCAGGTTCTCGGCGTAGTCGCAGTCATCGCTTGGGTTGCGATCACCATGACCATCGTATTCAATGTTATCAAGCACACCATCGGCCTGCGCGTAAGCGAGGCTGAGGAGATCATGGGTCTGGATAAGCCTGAGCATGGCCTGTCCTCCGCATACGCAGATTTTATGCCGGTCGTTCCTACTGTTCTGGGCACCAAGGCTGGCGAAACTGCTGCAAAAATCAAGGACACCATTCCGGTAGCGGTCGAGAAGGCAGTTCCGGTGACCAAGGTGACGACCGAGGGCGCTTCGCACGAGCATAAGCTCAGCAAGATCGTTATTATCGCAAAGCAGTCCAAGTTTGAGGTTCTGAAGGAAGCGCTGGCATCCATCGGCGTATCCGGCATGACTGTGACCAACGTAGTCGGCTGCGGCGTACAGAAGGGCGCTCCCGAGTATTACCGCGGCGCTGAGGTTGACGTAACCCTGCTGCCCAAGATGAAGATGGAGGTTGTTGTATCCAAGGTTCCGGTTGAAACGTTGTTGAAACGGTCAAGAAGGTCCTGTATACCGGTCATATCGGTGACGGCAAGATCTTCGTTTACGATGTGGAGAACGTCGTAAAGGTTCGTACCGGCGCAGAAGGCTTTGATGCCCTGCAGGACGATAACTAAATCGCATAAAGGAAAACGCTGAGCGGTGGCTCAGTGTTTTCTTTTTGCGGAATGAAACTGTTGTGTTCATTCTCCGTTTTCCATTACTCACGGCTTGAAATTCGGAAAATACTTCTTCACGAACGGAATATCTTTAACCTTAAAGGTTTTCCCGTTGAGGTACTGCAAGGCTCCCGCGTCCTGCGCAAATCGGAAGGTGAGGGAATAGGCATAGAGCGCCTGACCGGTCTCGCCGTAGGGACGGTTGAGTTCGTTCGTGCCGTATTTGCCGTCACCGAGCAGCGGGCAGCCGATGGACGCCATATGTGCGCGGATCTGGTGCGTACGGCCGGTCAGAAGTTCACACTCCACGAGCGACAGTCTGCCGTGCGACGTGAGCGTGCGGTAGCGCGTGCGTGCGGTCTTGGCACCCGGCACGCGGGTCCTGTGCAGCGTGACCTGCTTGCGCTTTTCATCACGGCGGAGATAATTCTCGATCAGTCCCTCGGGCGGCTTGGGTCTGCCGTGCACGATGCACAGATACCGCTTTTCCATCTCACGGTCCTTGATCTTATCATTTAATATGCGCAGCGCTTCAGCGGTCTTTGCCGCGATGACGATGCCGCCGGTGTTGCGGTCGATACGGTTGCACAGGCTGGTGCAAATGACGCGGCATCATCCGGATTCCACGCACCGGACTGAAACAGGTACGCCTGAATGTGTGCGATGAGCGTATCCGTGTCGCCGTGCTCATCTGCGTGAACGACCATGCCCGGCGCCTTATCCGCCAGCAGGATGTGCTCGTCCTCGTACACGACGCGCACGCGCGGTGTTTTGATGCGGCGGAAGGCTTCTTCCTCCTTCGGTGCGTCAAAATATTCGTCATTGAGGTAAAGCTGCACGGAATCGCCCTCGACGAGCTTGTAGGCAGCTTCAGTGCGCTTGTTATTGACCTTGATGCGCTTTAATCGCAGGTATTTGTGCATCATGCCGCCGGATAAAAGCGGCACAGCTTTCTCTAAAAATTTATTCAGACGTTGTCCGCTGTCGTTTTTTGTGATATAATATTCTCTCAAGGCAGGGTATCCTTTTCCGTTGATTTGCCCGTTTGGGTGAAACCAGTATACCGCATTTTCCGAAAAAAGAAAAGTGCGGGCGGACAGTTCGGAAAAATACCGTGTTTTGTAGATTTTTTGGTTGACAAAGACCGATTGTTTGTAGTATACTATCTTAGTACCATGTGAGGTTGACATGAAGATTGACTTAAAAAAGCTGAACGCGTCTGCACATGCGTCGATTCCGTTCGATGAAACGATCGACCTGACGGACGAAAAGCTCTATGGCGCGAAGCCGTTTCAAAGCCCTGTCCACATCAAAGGCGTGGTTTCCAATGAAAGCGGTGTTGTGAGACTGGCGGGTTCGATCGAAACGATCTACTCCACCGAATGCGCACGCTGCCTGAAACCGCTCGAGATTCCGCTCTCAGCCGAGGCTGACATGATGCTCTCGGATGACCCCGAGGCGGAGGAAGAGGACGATCTTTTTGTGCTGACCAGCGACAGCGTGGATCCTGCGGACGTATTGGTGCCGGCATTGATCCTGCAGGTACAGATGACCTATCTGTGCAAAGAGGACTGCAAAGGCCTCTGTCCGCACTGCGGCGCCGACCGCAATGTGACCGACTGCGATTGCGATAAAAAGCAGATCGATCCGCGATTTGCCGCGCTGCGCGCCCTGCTCGATTCCGACAAGGGCGAATGAGTTCGTATTGAAAAATAAGACGATAGAGTAGGAGGTGTATCCAACATGGCAGTACCTAAGGGTAAAATTTCTAAGGCACGCCGCGACAAGCGTCGTAACTCCCACTGGAAGCTCTCTCTGCCCGGCATGGCTAAGTGCCCGAAGTGCGGCGAGATGAAGCTGGCGCACAGAATGTGCAAGGCCTGCGGCTATTACAACGGTCGTGAGGTTAAGTCCGTTAAGGAAGCGTAAGCCTTAAAACAGAACAGGAAAAATGGAGAAGGCCGGATAGCTTTCTCCATTTTTTTTCAGGTTTCGATGAAAAGGCTCGCCTTTGCATCGAGAAGGGGCGTACCGAGCACGGCTCGGATATGTCCCGGGCGCAAATCGGCGCGTCCTTGCGGCGCACTGATTTGTGTTCTTGCATAAAAAGTCACATACATGCTGCGGCTTTTTATGGATTTGCGAAGCAAATTCGATTGAATGCGCGCTGACGCGCGACTTTTAACGAATTTCTTGCTTGTAATTTGTTTGCAAATGTCTTAAACTGACCTTAAAGGAGGGGAATTTATGGCAAAGCCTATTGTTGCGATCGTCGGTCGTCCGAATGTCGGCAAGTCGCAGCTGTTCAACCGCTTGGCGGGCAAGCGGCTTTCCATCGTTGAGGATACGCCGGGCGTTACCCGCGACCGCCTGTACGCTGACAGCGACTGGCGCGGTCGTGATTTCACCGTCATCGACACCGGCGGCATTGAGCCGTCGAACGATAACGAGATTCTGCAGTTCATGCGCTTTCAGGCAGAGACTGCGATCTCGCATGCGGATGTCATTATCCTGATCACCGATCTGCGCACCGGCATTACTGCCGCCGATCAGGACGTTGCGTCCATGCTGCTGCGCTCGGGCAAGCCGCTCGTGCTGGCTGTCAACAAGTGCGACAAGCCGGGTGATCCTCCGGCGGAGTTTTATGAGTTCTACAACCTCGGTTTGGGCGAGCCGTACGGTATTTCTGCGCTGCATGGCTATGGTGTCGGTGAGCTGCTGGATGCGGCTTACGAATACTTCCCGCCGGCAGACGAGGAAGAGGAGGACGCGGACCGCATTCGTGTGGCCCTCATCGGCAAGCCGAACGTCGGCAAGTCCAGCCTGCTCAACCGCGTGCTCGGCGAGGAACGTGTTATCGTTTCCAATATCGCCGGTACGACCCGCGACAGCGTAGACGCCGATGTGGACAACGCCCACGGTAAGTTTACGTTCATCGACACCGCCGGTATCCGTAAGAAGAGCAAGGTGGACGAGAAGATCGAGAAATTCTCGGTTATGCGTTCGCTGCTGGCGGTAGAGCGCGCCGATGTATGCGTTATCATGATTGACGCGACCGAAGGCGTTACCGAGCAGGACACCAAGGTGGCCGGAGAGGCGCACAACGCCGGTAAGGCGTGCATCATCGTGGTAAACAAGTGGGATCTGGTTGAGAAGGACGGCTCCACCATGAAGGAGTACACGCTGCGTGTCCGTGAGGGTCTGGCATACATGCCGTACGCACCGGTGCTGTTCATTTCCGCGCAGACCGGTCAGCGCGTGGACAAGCTGTTCTCGCTCATCCATGAGGTATATGAGCAGAACCATATGCGCATTCCGACCGGCCGACTCAACGCCATTCTCGCAGAGGCAACCGCACGTGTGCAGCCGCCTACGGACAAGGGCCGCCGTCTGCGTATCTTCTATATGACGCAGGCCTCTACCTGCCCGCCGACATTCGTCTGCTTCTGCAATGACGCGCGTCTGTTCCATTTCTCCTATCAGCGTTATCTGGAAAACCAGATCCGTGAGGTGTTCGGTCTGACCGGTACGCCGGTACGCATGGTCATCCGCGAGCGCAGCGACAAGTCGCAGTAAGGAGAGGGCAACATGACACTTACGCATTTTGCGATCATTGCCGTGTGCGCGTATCTGCTCGGCTCGCTCAGCTTTGCGATCATTGTCAGCAAGGTGACGCTTGGCAAGGATATCCGCAACTACGGCAGCGGAAACGCCGGCCTGACGAACGCGTACCGCACGATGGGTGCGAAAAAGACGCTGTTCGTTCTGCTTGGTGACATTGCCAAGGGTGCCGCAGCGGTTTCGGTCGGCTGGGCGCTCGGCGGTCCGGTCGGCAAGCTGACAGCGGGTATTTTTGTTATCCTCGGCCACATGTTCCCGCTGTATTTCGGCTTTAAGGGCGGTAAGGGTGTGCTGGTCGGCGCGGTTATGCTCGCGTTTTTTGACTGGCGCGTGTTCGCCATTGCATTCGCGCTGTTCATTCTGTCGGTCGTGCTGACAAAGTGGATCTCGCTCGGTTCGATCCTCGGCGCGGTCAGCTTTCCGATCACGACATGGCTGTTCTATCGCGATCCGGTGCTGACGGCGATGGCGTTCGGCATGGCGGCGGCAGTCGTTTTCATGCATCGCTCGAATATCGGACGCATCCTGCACGGCACGGAAAATAAATTCTCTTTTAAGAGCAAAAAGACGATCGAAGCATCGCCTGACGGAGAGGAGAAGTAACATGAAGGTTTTTGTACTGGGTACCGGTGGCTGGGGCATCGCACTGGCGATGCTGCTGCACCAGAACGGACATGAAGTAACCTCGTGGACCTATCTGCAGGAGGAGTGTGACCTGCTGCACCGCGAGCGCTGCAACGAGAAGCTGCTGCCGGGTGTTGTCATTCCGGAGGGCATTGAGATTACGACTGACATGTCCGGCGCTGCCAAGGCGGATCTGGTCGTGCTGGCGGTGCCGTCCTTCGCGGTAGCGAGCACGGCGGAGCAGCTGGCGAAGATCGTGCCGCCGCATACGGTTATCGTCAACGTCGGCAAGGGTCTGGACTCCAAGCACGGCTACTGCCGGTTCTCCGAGACCATCTCGAACGCGATGAACGGCAGCAATCCGGTCGTTGCGCTGACCGGTCCGACGCACGCCGAGGAGGTTGCACGCGGCATTCCGACGGCTATCGTAGCCGCTTCGGAGAGTCGTGCGGCGGCTGAGCTGACGCAGGCGGCGTTCATGAACGATACCAATTTCCGCGTGTACACCTCGTCTGATATCATTGGCTGTGAGCTGGGCGGTGCGTTCAAGAACATTATCGCACTCGGCGCCGGTATTTCGGATGGTCTGGGTCTGGGCGACAACTCCAAGGCGGCGTTCATGACCCGTGGTCTGACCGAGATTGCGCGTCTGGGCGTCAAGCTGGGCGCCAAGCAGGAGACATTTGCGGGCCTGTCCGGTGTGGGCGATCTGATCGTAACCTGCTGCTCCATGCACTCGCGCAACCGCCGTGCCGGTATCCTGATCGGCAAGGGCGCGACTGCGCAGGAGGCGATGAAGGAGGTCGGTGCAACGGTCGAGGGCTATTACGCGACCGAGGCGGGCTATCACCTTGCACAGCAGCAGGGCGTGTCCATGCCGATCACCGAAGCGATGTATGCCGTGCTGTACGGCGGCATGCCTGCACAGGAGGCGATTCGGCATCTGCTCAATCGTCCGCGCCGCGGCGAGCACGAAGAGGTCTGGGTGCACTGAGAAGCTGAAAAGGAAAAGAGAAAGAGAAAACCGACGGTGTGTGCCGTCGGTTTTCTGTATTTCGGAAAAATTTGCGAAAAAAGAAAGAAAAGTGTTGACAGGGGACACATCACCTGATATAATAAATCTTGCTTTGAGGCGGTAAGCCAAAAGCGAGATGAAAGGAATATGCGGCTGTAGCTCATCTGGTAGAGCGCCACCTTGCCAAGGTGGAGGTAGCGAGTTCGAGCCTCGTCAGCCGCTCCACCTTTTCTTCTCAAAATCACATATGCGGCTGTAGCTCATCTG
>NZ_QUMC01000033.1:0-33441 GCF_003481925.1 Butyricicoccus sp. OF10-2
CGCCCATGTAGTCCGCGATCTTCTCGGTCAGCTCCTGAATGGTCTTGGTGACGCGGGTACGCTCGGTGCGCGTGAGCAGCACGCCGTCGATCCTGAGCGCCGGATTGGTATATTTCTTCACCGACTTGTAAGTATCATACAGCTGGGTGATGCCGGACGCCGCAAAGGTCTCCGCCATGGTCGGGATGAGCAGATAGTCGGCAGCCGTCAGCGCGTTCACGGTCAGCAGGCCGAGCGACGGCGGACAGTCGATGAGAATGTAATCGTATGCCTCGGCTACGCCGTTCTGCTCGTCACGCAGCTTCTCTCTGAGCGTCATCTCTTTGCCGACGTTGTGCAGCTCCTGCTCAATGCCCGCAAGGATGGTGTTCGCCGGAATGATATCGCAGCTGGGGGTGTGCTGGATGGCATCCCGCGCCGAGACCGTGCCCTTCATGACCTCGTACATGGTTGCGCTGTCCTGATTTTCGGCAGCTACCGACATCGACAGGTTGCCCTGCGGGTCGCAGTCGATCGTCAGCACGCTGAAGCCCTGCTTTTTCAGACCGGCCGCCAGTGTGCCTGTCGTTGTGGTTTTCGCAACACCGCCTTTCTGGTTGGCCAGTGCAAATATCGCAGACATGTTCTCCACCTCTTTCAACTTTGTAAAGTTATAACTGTTTAACGTTACTCTTATTATATACCTATGAAGTTATAACGTCAAGACTGTGTAACTTTATAACGTTATCTCTTTCTATAAGTTCAGAGATTCGTTCATATCGTGTATTTCTCACTCTTTTCTCTCCTTTTCTGTCAGGAAGATTGAGTAGTGAAGTTTGAATAAAGAAGTTTTAGTAGATAAGGATTTTAGTATATCAGCCTGTTTTGCATCTGCTCAAAAAGCATCTTGTCTTTCAGCATACTGCCTGTAAACAAAGTACCCTGTAAAATCAGGGTAATGGCATGGCAGACAAAGAAAAATGACGGCTTTTCTGCCGTCATCGGTGTTTGGGGATGGAAATATGATTTTCCGGGCACGACCATAAGCATGAGGTCAATCATGGCTTAAAAGGTTATTCGGTTTCCTGCGAATGGCGTTTTGCTTTTACGCGCTCGAGCCACTCCAGTTCCCAGTCGGCCAGCGGCTGCTCGGGTGTGCCGGTGCTGACTGGCTCGGCCTGCGAAGGCTGCAGCAGCTTCTGATGGTAGGTATACAGGGAAGTCTGTAAGTAAGCAACCGGGTTGTCGATGCGGTCGAAGTCGATCGTGACGCTGTTCAGAAAGCGTTCCATGCTTTCCTGAGAAATACGGCGGGAGATCTGCTCGCGATGCTCCTGCGTGACCGCAGCGCCCTTGATGAACAGCTTGTCTGCGTACTTGATGTTGCAGACTGCCGTTACGACCGTTCCGGTCAGCTCGTTTCCGAACTGACGGCGGAGCGCGTCGGCGTTGATCTGTTGCTCGATCTGCTTGCGCAGCCTGCGGCGGACGGCACGCGGCTTGTCCTTTTTGTTAACACATACGTTTTTACGGATGCGAGAAACCTGCGTTTTGATCTTCGCAAGGAAGCCGTCGATCGTGACCACGGTGGACACTGAGCCGTCGATGTGGTAATTGGTCAGATACGGCGTTTCCAGATCGGGCGTCTCGCAGAGCTTATATTCGTAGGTCCAGTGATTCTCCTGACCGGAAGGGAAACGGTGCTGCTTGAGCAGACCGGAAATCTTGAAGCGCTTCCAGAGCGTCGAGAAATGTTTTACTTTTTCCATGCAGAACGCGCGGATTCCCTCGGGACGGAGAACGAAGTCGGGAATCTTCATCAGATGGCTGACGAGGGCGAACAGTCCCTTGCTGGCAAGGGAAATGGTCTTGTCGCGCAGGACCGAGGTGGAAATGTTGGTGTAGTCGCGCTGCGCACCGGAAATGCAGGCAACATCACCGTTCGGGCGGTCAATGGACGGGGAATAGACGAAGTCGACCGGCGCGGACGGGTGCTGCATCAGGTTGTAGACATGGCAGAACGCACCATTTTCCGCCTGGGAGAAATAGTGCTGCAAATATCCCTTTTGCTTGAGTTCCTTCCACGCCGCATTCAGCAGGTAGGCGCTGTCCGAGCAGGCATAGCCGAGACGGCGCTTGCTGAGCGCGAAATCCGGCAGGCCGACAAAAGACTTGATGACGGCAAACAGACCCTTGGCCTCGAGGGAAAGCGTTCTGTCGCGCAGAACTTCGTTGTAGATTGTGGTGTAGCCAGCTGCGGACATTGCTTTCCCTCCTTTCCGATGGTCGATTTTTGCAGAAGAAACAAAAAATCGTCTGATGCTCTCACACCAGACGATTGAAAAACCATGTCTAAATTCGTATCAAAAATCGAAAATTCGTAATGTTGCACAAGTAAAATGTGCCGTGTTAAGCAGAAAAATTGATTTTTGTCGAAAAACGCGCGTCTTATTGACATAACCGCTTGTTGAATGTATAATGATTATACAGTAAGCGGTATGCGCCATTTGGCGCGTTACTGGTCTCAGGCTAGTGAGATCTTACCGCCCGCTGGTGTTGGTCGCACCAAGTGCGGATACCGTTTATCAAAGAGCTGATGTTTCCTAGGCATCGGCTCTTTTGCTTTTCCTGTAATTAAGAATACCATGGAAAATAAGGAATGTCAATCTTAATCAGGTGAAGTTGAAAAATACTCGGAAGAGTTGGGTTTTTTAGAATGAATCCGGGTTTTCCGGATATACTTGCAATACCGCCTGATATGCGGTATACTATCGGTAGGCAAAAGGAAATCAGTATATCCATACTGAACAGCGAAAAGCCCCGGAGGTCACGACTCCGGGGCTTTTCTTATCTTTTGGGAGCAGGCAGATCAAACCTGAGGATGGCTACCAGCTTACTTTCTGTCCATCCATTTGCAGATGTAGTAGGCTACTACGCTTGCCGCAACAGAGAGTATAAAGGAAATCAGCCAATCCATGCTGAACACCCCCTTCCTCTACCTGTATGGGGGTGGTAGCCTGTACAGTATAACATGGATGTCGAATTGCAGCAAGGAAAGCCGAATATAGGTACAGTAGGGGAGCAGATGTTTGACTTCTCGGAATAAGACTTTCTGATTCGGATATACTTGCAAAGCCTACTGATATGCGGTATACTATCAGTAGGCCAAAAGATGAGAGTGTCCATACTGGACACAAAAATCCCCCAGAGACGCAACCTCTGGGGGATTTTCTATTCCGTTTTGTAGCAGGTGGCTTAGGCCTGAGGCTGGCTACCGATTATTTATCTCCGTCCAACCATTTACAGATGTAATTGGCGATTACACCTGCCACAACAGAGATAACAAAAGATGAGAGAATTTCCATACTGGAACACCCCCTTCCTCTACCTGTATGGGGGTGGTAGCCTGTACAGTATACCATGGATGTCGGATTGCAGCAAGGAAAGCCGAATATGGTTGCAATGATTGCGGCTATGCAGTATACTTTTAATAAGAAATGGTGAAAGTGTCCATGGGGCACGAGAAAAGCTCCGGTGTTTCTGCACCGGAGCTTTTCTATTTGGGTAAGACTACATAAAGTTATAAAGTTACAAATTTATAACTGTTCAACGCTAAAACTTTGAATTGAGAGTCTATTAGAAGAAAAGGTTCTCTTTTCACAATATAACCGAAAGGAGCAGCGAAATGGTACAAAGATCGGTTTGCCTATGCGACGGAAAATACATCGGCATTGAGAGTATTTTCACAGTCATTGACGGAAAGCAGATCAATATTCCGGACAAGCTGTCCGCGCTTCGCGCTAGAAGCCGCAAAGGTGAGCTGTTTTGTCCATGCGGCTGCGGTGCAAACCTTATTCTCGTTGCTGGAGACAGAAACCTGCGCGCACAGCATTTCCGTCTGAAGGACAGCGCCAGACAGCACGAGTGCACTGCTGAGACCGAGAGACCGCACTCAATCTATTCCAAGATCGTGCTGAAATGCTGGCTGGATGAAAAGCTGAACGTGTCCGATGTGGAAACGCGGGTTCCCATCTGTCTGGTCGGAGACACGGCGCGGAAATACGAGTTTTCGTTTGTGTCGCGGACGAGCAAACTTGCGGTTAGTTACAGCTGTAACCGCGCGAATCTGTCAGACGAGAAGATGGAAATTCTCCGTGCGAACAGCAGCGGTATTCGATTGATTTATATTGTTGATGCGTTGAACAGCTGTGGCAACGGTCAGTATCCGGAAGCATTGATGAAAGTGCAGGAGCGGCAGGGATATTGTCTGTTGCTGGACGTCGAGGAGATGGAGTATTCCACGGCGAAGCTGTCTGCGGTTTTCTACGCGCAGGACTGTACCGGTCTGTGGCGTGAGATCGAGTTTGCAGCAGGCGCGCTGCGTGAATTTTCGATCAGCGAGTACGGACGGCTGCTCTATCAAAACGCGCCGCTGGCTGCTCTGTGTGAATGGAAAAAAAGCGAGTTTGAGCGCGAGGTACAGCAGGAAAAAATACGGCGAGAACAGCAGATGAAAGAGCTGCTTGAGCGTCCAGAGCGCGAGCAAAAGCAGCGGCCAAAACGAACGCAGACGCTGTCGGTCCGCAGACCGCAGAATACGAAAAGTGAGCGGCAGCGCGCGATGGAAAAACTGGTTCACGAGAAGGAAGAGGCCGGCCGCCGCGCGCAGAAAAAACAGAGAGAAGAAGCGTTTCGGCAGACGCTTGCGGAGCAGCTTTATCAGCAGGAAACGCAGGTCATTGACCCGGACGGAAACCGCTGGGTTAAATGCCGGTACTGCGGCCGGGTGGACAAAACGACAGCGTTTTCGTCTTATGGTGGACGCGGCAGTGTGAACCTCGGAACCTGCAAAATCTGTGATCGGAAGCCTGTATCGGAGCGCCGGTTTATTCAGAAATAGAGTATCGTACCTGTGAAAATTTTTCACGGTCTGCAGCAGCAGTTAGAGAAGAAAAAAGCAAGAAAACAGCATCTGTATGGCAAACAGAAATGTGCTTTACTATACTAAAGGTTAAAGATTCCGCAAGCATAAGGTTTTGGATAGCCACAAACCTGTTTCCTCAGTGGAATTTCCCCTGAAACCCCGAATAGCCACGACAAGGAGAAAATGAAAAATGAGAAAACGCAATCATCAGATCATTGTGCGTTTGGATGATGAAGAACTGCTCATGTTAAAGAGAAAAATCCACAGAAGCGACCTGACAATGGCGGAGTATTTCCGTCTGCTGATCGAAAATGGAGAGCTCAAGATGATTGACCAAGATGTTCAGCATGACATGCGGCGGAAGCTGCAGGGCATCGCTGTGAATATCAATCAAATGGCGCGGCTTGCGCACATCTCCGGCAACATTGATACGCAAACGCTCAAAAAGATTTCCGGGCAGCTTGAGAAGATCGAAGAAGAATTTGCAAAGCTGAGATAAAAAGCGGATGCAGTCTGATTTACAGTCTGCATCCGCTCTTTATTTTTCTGCTTCGGCTTTTGCCATTTCCTCGTCAATGAGACGGTTGATGAAAGCGTTAATAGACTCGCCATGTGCGGCGGCATAGGCTGTGATCACTTCCTTTTTTCCCTTCGGAACGCGAAAGCGCATCTCGTCGAATTTGTCCCGCCACTTGTCGTTTGCGCGGCGGCGTGCATCGCTGATCAGCATAATACTATCCCCTTATTCTGCTGTAAAAAATATAAAACTGATTTTATGCAATCTAACAATTGATGTACGCGCCCGTACATGATATACTATCATCAGAAGAATGAAAAACGGCAGCTGACAGAGGCGGCAACCCCTGTCAGCCTGCGCAGGTGAAGCAGCCACCTGTACAGCGAAAAATTTCAAGTTCGCACCGCAGTACCAGTATACCCTTTTTCTGAAATTATTGCAATTCGGCAGCGAGAATTGCAGCAGTTTTTCAATGGGATTTTGCGGAACATTTTTGACTGTGCAGGCTCTTATGGATCTGCACGTTTTTTATTTTCCTGCAACTGTGAATAGTGTGTTGTTCATAGTTGGATAACAATTTTCACAGGAGGAAAAAACAAAAATGTCAGCAAAAAAATTTGCGCCGAGACCGCCAGTTTTGTGGAATATTCTCGCCTCGCGGCGGCTCATTTTACCGGACATTCTGAAGGAACTCGTGGACAATGCTCTGTCGGCAAATGCCGGCGACGTAGCCGTATATTTAAGACAGGAGGACTGGCACCAGTATCAGCTGGAGGTGATCGATAACGGCGAGGGAATAGCGGAGGAAAGGCTGAGCGAAGTATTCGGCTGTGGCCGTGCAAAGCCGCAGAAGCTCGGCCGGTATAACCGCTTCGGCATCGGACTGAAAACCGTGCTCGTAAACTGTGACCCGAAAGGCAAAGCATGGGAGATGATCACCAAAACAGAGAACGGTACTGCTTTGCGAGTGGCGGCGCCGTACCGCGATTCAGTCATGCAATACGAGGCAGTCTCACTCGATGAGCTTCCGCACATGATGCGGACTTCGGGCACGAAGGTTTCCGTTCCTCTGCCGCATGAGCTGGTAGATCAGAACTGCCGCGACAGCAGGGAACTGGAAATGCGGATAGAGCGCATGATGGAGGAGCTGCGCGTTACTTATCTGCCGGTGCTGCTCGGCGAGACAGACTGCGGCGGCGGTCCGCAAAGGCAGAAAATACATTTCTTCTGGAAACCGCTGAACGGCCGGACGCGGATGTACAATCTGACCGGACTGGAGCCGATCTGGACGGACAACAGCAGGGAAGATGAGGCGCATTTTCTCCTGAACGGCGTCAGCGTACACGCCTCGTATCGCTACGGCGAGATTGAACCGGCACGGGGAAATTATCACTATTATCTGGGGGACAGATGGTCCGGAGGACTGATGGTCTATCTGAACGGCCGCCTGCTCCGGCACGGTCTGTTTGATGAGATATGGAAAGCGGAAGTGCTGATGCGGAATACCTTTCTTTTCGTGCTGTATCTTCAGGCAGAGCCGGAGGAGGCTGCACAGCTGGATTTTCTGGACGGCAGTATGCAGAATACAGACCCATACTGGCATGAGCTGCTGCGGTGGGTGCGCTGCGTGTGTCCGGAACCGCAGCTGTATATACGACATCCGTTCCCGGAATGGAAGGAGGTTATCATTTCACAGCTGGAGGAAAGACTGCATCAGTCAAACGGGGTAAAGAGCATGCAAAAGAACCCGAGGGAATTCTATGGGATGATAGATAGTCAGACCATCTATGTGCATCTGAAAAACGGCCGGACAATGGTGATTATTTATTATCCGATAGCTGAATACAGGTTTGACGTCGCGAAAATTGGCATGTTCTGTCTTACCGCCACAGGAAACGGACTGCACTTTGATGAACTGATCGTAATCACAGACGAGCAGAGCGAGCCAATCAAGCGAAAACTTGCGCTGCTGCGTGATTACTGGTATCAGGATATACCGCAGCCGAAAATCCGTCTGGTGCACTGGGCGAGCGTACTGTCTGACGAGGAGGAAGAAGATGAAGCATGAAATCGAGATTACGCGTGTGATCGCGCTGCTGGACGAGGTTCTGCTCGTGATATTCGAGGATAAGACGCTGCATGTCCATGATGTGGAACTCATCCGGAACCGTCTGCCGGATATCCAGCCGTTTTCCGAGCCGGAGACGGTGCAGGCAGTAGAGGAGAATCGGGAGCGATGTCTCGCTGCGTGGAGTAAAGAGATTGACGGTGCTGCCTGCGGCCGCACAGAAGAAACCGTTGAGGTGAACGTGGATGTTGATACGGACGTGCTGGAATTGACCGAGGAATGGTGCGTAAAAGCAAACGTCACCGCCGAGAAACTCATGCTGGCGCTGCTGCGCTTTGTGGCAAAGCCGGAAAACGAGGAGCTGTCTCGTCGTCTGATCGAACGCATGCAGGAGATAGCGGCAGAGTAAGGCATCACCCCGACGGATAACGTCAGAGGCGTTTTTTTAAATTTATGTTATCGCATAAATTTCAACATATATATCGAAAAATAGAAAATAACAATTGACATTTTACTGGTATATGATATAATTTTCTTTGGAAGGGGCGAAAAATATGGAAAACCTCATTCTGAAATCGCTTTCTGCAGAAAATTTTGCTTCCTTTGCCGAACCGATTACGTTTACCACGGAAGCGGATTTAAGCAAGAAAGAGTATATCGACAACACATTTGCTTGTGGGAATAGTCGATTTAATAAGGTTTCTTTCCTATATGGTGCAAATGGATCGGGAAAAACATTTTTCTGTAAGATAATCCGAGAAATTCAACGATTCCTGAGTTTTTCACCATTAGCCGTAATAGATGCTGCGCAGCTGATGGCGAGGCCAGAGTTTAAAAACATAGATGCACCTGTAAAAAAATTTGCATTCGATACGAACTACCAAGAACAGCCTACAAGGTTTGCAATTGAGCTAATTTTAGATGACATAACATATTATTATGCCTTTGCAGTTCAGGGACAAGAAATTGTTCACGAACTTCTTACAAAGAAATATCGACGGACAGAAAAATTGCTTGAACGTACATCATCGTCTTTTAAAGATATCACGCTTCGTTCAGAACTGAAAGGATTTGAGGATGTTAAGCGTATGGTTAAACCGGAAGCGTTATGTCTTCCGATTGCGGACCTGTTGAATAACCCGTTAGCTTCCAAAATCGTTTCTGCGATTAACGGAATAAAGGTGGTTAGCATGACGGCAGGTAAACTGCAACCGATCAATCCCAAAAAAACTTTTTCAGAGGATCGCCTTCACAAGTATCTCAATATCATTCGGACTGCTGATCCGACCCTTCGGGATATCAAGGTATCTTTTCAAGAAGAAGAGGTAGAGCATCAGAGAAATACTTCGGATGACTTTGAAAATCGAGAATCTATTGTAAAAACGACAAAGGTTGGCGTAGCATCACGCCATGCAGTATATGAGAATGGCAAAGAAACAACCAGTGCAGCAATTTCCTTCTTTAAGGATGAATCTCTGGGAACAGTAAAACTATTCACCGCGCTGCCATATCTTTTTGATGTTTTGGAGAACGGTGGTGCTTTAATTATTGATGAACTGGAAAACGGTCTTCATCTGTCACTGGCCAAGGAGATTATCCGGCTGTTTACCAATGAAAAAAGCAATCCGCATCATGCACAGCTGATTTGTACTTCTCATCAGCCGCTTTTAGTTGATGGAGAGTATCGACGAGATCAAGTATGGATCACTGCAAAGGATGATTGCGGCAAGAGCGTTTTACATCGAATGAGCGATTTGAAAACATCGCGAGCAAAGGTTAATTTAACCAATCGTATTCTGGAAAATGCATTTGGATGCAATCCAAGGCTGTTTTTCGACAATAACACATAAAATGAGAAAAGAAAAGACACCGAGCGGCAACTCGGTGTCCTGCGAGACGACAGAAGCACGGATTATGGTACTTTGTCACAATGCACGATTATTGTATCATGTTTGACTTCCGATTGCAATATGAGATCTGTGTCTAGAAAGGTAAAAAAACGCAATCTTTTCCCAATAGTGTGATTATAATAGATAATTTTTCTATAAATAGGAGGTCAGTATGACTATCAAATACAAATATTATATCTGCCGTTGCGGAAAACGTGTGATTCCCGTGACGAATCCGTCAAAGTGTCCGCATTGCGGACGCGTGACTCGTTTAAAGTGAGGAGGCGTACTTATGGGTAAAAATCAGCATGTAACACCTCATCCGGCAGGCGGATGGCAGGTGAAAGGAGAGGGCAATACGCGCGCTACGGTACGTACTGCCACTCAAAAACAGGCAATGGATATTGCAAGAGAGATCTCTCGAAATCAGCATTCTGAGCTAGTGATTCATCGCTCAGATGGACGCATCAGGGATAAGGACTCTCACGGGCATGATCCATTCCCGCCGAGAGGCTAAGAATAGACAGAGGGGGTATGTCGTACGGGCATACCCTCTCTGTTTTAAATACAAGCATCAATATATTTCATTTTTTGAACTCGTCCTGCCAATCTCTTGGAAATGCCAGATGATATAGGTCTATGTCATCTGCATATTCCTCAAACAGAGCAGTAATGGCGGGCATAAACTCGGTATTCCATTTATGGGAAGACGGATATAACGCCTTTACGGAAAGAATTTCACCCCATAGCCTTCTTTTCATGCGCTCAGGAATATCAAAACCAGAGGGTACGGCGGAGAATACTCTGAAATAGAGTCTGCCGTAATGAGCGCAAATATTACGCAAATCCGTACAGCATCTTAGCCAGCTGACCATATGACGGTAATCAGACCCGGCGAAAATCTTTTTATCTGCAGTAGTCAGATCATTGTAAAAATACGAAAGCATACCGAAAGTAAACAGCTCGCAGACAACCCATAATGGAAATTTTCCATCGTAGTGTTCGAGATGATGTTTAACAAATAGTACCTTTTTATTGTTTTCGATTTCACGATTAAGATTTGCCTTGAATTTTTCAGCATTGTGTTTCGAATTAAAGAATGAAGCATCGAGGTATCCGAGCGGTCCATATTTTTCGGAATGAAAATATGCAAGACGCGCTCGAAGGCTTATCTCAATAACCTCGATAGCAGAAAACAGAAGATTGCGAAGCTTCCGATCAAACTCATAAATATGGTAAACACGTTCGAACGACAGGTTTTTACCGTAGGTGCCGTCTTCGTTTTTGAATGGCAGCAAATAAGCTGATAAACAATAATAACCGATATGTTTTAATATTTGTTCACAAGCCGCATCATCTGTAATGATACAACCTCTGCTGCGCAGTTTTGTTATTTGTTCAGTATAAGAGCTGTGTTCTTTTATTTGTATGATATGAGATTCCCCAGATAAAAAATGTCTCCCCTGGGACACATCGTTGAGAGGTGTGGGGAGTCCTGTTACTTATTATAATATGCGTGACTTACGGATTTGTCAATCTAATTAACTTCAATTTAGAAGTTCTTCCTCCTCTTCCTCTCCCGAATCAGCGTAGACTTGCTGATACCGGTCAGCTTGACGACCTGCGTGTAAGAGTGGTTTTCGAGGAGTTCCATCGCATGGTCAAGCTGCTCGGTGTCGAACTTGGGCGGCCGTCCCTCGCGGAAATCGGGGTCGGTCGCGCGCGCAACCGCCTTGCCCTCCTGCGTGCGCTGCACGATCATGTCGCGCTCGAACTGTGCAAACGACAGCAGCACGTTGCGCAGGAGCGTGTTCACCGAATCGTTGGACAGGATGCCAAGGTTCAACACATTGATGGTGATGCCCTCGTCGATCATCTCGGTGATGAGACCGGACGCCTGCGACACCGACCGCGCCAGCCGGTCGAGCCGTGTCACGATCAGCACATCGCCGCGCCGCAGCTGCGCCCGCAGCCTGTCCCATTCCGGTCGATCCATCTTGGTGCCGGTGAACGTGTCCGTGTATATTTTTTCCGCGCCCGCCGCCGTCAGCGCCGCCTGCTGCGCGTCCAGACTGTTGCCGTCGCGCGCCTGCGTTTTGGTGGATACTCTCGCGTAGCCGAATATCATGCTAACCCCTCCGTTTTCACGGTTTTGACACCCATATTATAGCTTATGACACCTGGTTCTGCAACCGGTGGCATAAGTTTTGAATTTTGAACCCTTCCCTCGATTTTTTGGGGTCCATATTTTGAAGCCCTAAAGCCGAAAATCATGCGGTAAAAAACGCCCTCTCACAAAGGCGGTAGTACCGTCTATGTGAGAGGGCAAAATAAAACTGCGATTTGATTATCATTTGGCTTAATAATCGGATAAAACCGCGTAAAAAGCAGCCGCAATTATTTCATATTCCGCAATTCTGTAAATCCAATTACCGCGCCTCGGTAAGATAGGGCGGTAATTTCACGGTAAAAAGCGATCATTTGCGCGTGCAAACGATACTGTCAATACGCCTTCGTATTCTCACCGGAACATCTGAAATCAGACAGTATTTCAAAGCAAAAATGGTTCAAGCAGCCGAAAGGGCTTTCTGTGGTGACCATTCACTGCAAACCCCGCGCTGCTGCCGAGGCGGACAGGCAAGCCGGACTGTCATGTTTTTATCTGCGGAAACTTATCAAAATGGTAGAGGCGCCGCTGTATCTATGTGTATTTTACGTTTTTATGTTCCGGTCGATCTGTTCGTATCGCTGTTCGGCAACGATCCTGCTATGGTAAAGGTCAGCGGTGACACCATCATCATTGACCCGGATGCCAAGACCGAGGACGGCGATTCTTCGCAGATTCCGAATCCGCTGACCGTCCATAACTCCCTTGCAGAGCTTGCAAAGGCAGTCGGCTTTGACATCAAGGCGCCGACCGTGCCCGTAGAGCGGGGAATCAGTGAGACAGAGGTCGCGGCGATAGTCAGCAGCGCCTTATAAAAGAGTGAAGAGTGGAGATTTTCTCCACTCTTTCTCTTTTGCGGGTATACAGAAAAAGAGTGGAAAGTTCTTCACTCTCCACTCTTAAGGCAATACCGCATAATTGAACAAGAGTGATTTGCGAGTAAATTTTGCGTACTGACGAGGCGCAGTTTTGCGGTAATACTTGATGTATTACCGTGAAACTGCAACAAAGTCAGGACACAAAATTTCCGCAAAGCACCGCCGCTTTAATTGTGCGGTGTTGCCTTAAATCTTCACTCTGTGAAATCAGTCCGCCCAGTACTTCGCAACATGTGCCTTGGTAACCTCGGCGGCCTTTTTGATATTTTCCTCGTTGGACAGCTTGTAGTAGTCCGGACGGAACACCTCCATGGTGCAAACGTCGCCTTCAAAGCCGATCTTCTTGAGGGTATCTGCGTAACGCTTGTGGTCGAGGCAGTCGCCCGGCTCGCCCGGCCACAGACGCTTCTCGTCGTTGTTGTAAGCAGCGCCGCACGGCATATTCTCCATGCCGTTCAGGTGCCATACGAAAATCTTCTTGCCGTCAGCCTTCTCGAGAGCAGCCCACTCGGAAGCCATAGCATGGAAGTGGTACTGGTCGAGGGTGATGCCGACGAGCGGATGATCTACCTCAGTAACGATGTCGTAAGCGTACTCGAAGCGGTTGATGGACATGGTCGGTGCGCCGCAGAACTCGATGGACAGCTTGATGCCGTGCGGCTCAACCTTCTTTACCATCTCCTTGAGGACTGCAACAGCATCAGCCTTGATCTCGTCAACGGTAGCCGGAACGGTCAGATCCATGGACGGTACAACAACGATCATCTTGCAGCCCAGCTTGTTGCAGTCTGCGATGATCTGGTCGAGCTTTGCCATAACGGCGTCCTTTTCCTCCTGGGTCTGCTTCATGTTGAAGAAGATCAGAGCGTTGTAGGACAGCATCTTCAGGTGATGCTTCGGGTCAGCGAACCATGCGCCGAGATCATCGATGGTGTACTTGCCGGCAGCGATCTCGCGGTCGAGGCACTCGGACTGATGTCGATGTAGTCAAAGCCGTACTTCTCGCACAGGTCGAGGTCTTCGAGTACGGAGTGGTTTTCGCAGAAACGGTTGCAGCCTTCGTTAAAACCGATTTTCATAGCAGTAACTCCTTTTAGCGTATCAATTTCGCGTTGTAAAACGCGGTATAGTGGTTAAGGTGATATGCAAGGGCAGTAAAGCAGGAAGCTCGGCCACCCTTGCGAGTGAGTAGCAATGAATAGAAAATGCCAGGTGGATTACTTCTTGTAGAAGTCCGGGGTGCCGCCGGTAACAACCTTCTCCGGCACACCGGAGGTCTGGGACTTAACCAGAGCGTCAGCGGTGATGGAAGCAACGTAGCCGTCCCATGCGGAGGAGCCGCCAGTCTCACCCTTGAGTGCGTGGTCAACCCAGTCCTGAATCTCTACATCGTAAGAATCGATGAAGCGCAGGATCCAGTTGTCCTCGATCTTGGTGGAAACCTCGTTAGCGTAGCGAACGGTCGGGAAGGACGGGCACGGCAGGTTTACAACGCCGTTCTCACATACAACCTCGCAGTTGATGTCGTAGCCGAAGCCGCAGTTTACGTTTACCTCGAGCATATTGATGATGCCGCCCTTGGTCTTCATGATCATAATCTGCGGGTCCTTCAGCGCGTTCTTAACCTTGCTGTTGGTCTTCGGCATGATGCACTGAACCTCGTCCCACTCGTCGTTTACCAGCCACGGCAGAACGTCGATCTCGTGGATTGCGGTATCGGTAACAGCCATTGCGGTGGTGTAGTCATCGGCAACGCCGTCTGCACGGTGGGTGCACTTGATTACCATCGGGGCACCGAACTTGCCGGAATCGATCAGCTCCTTAACCTGACGGTAGCCGCGGTCGTAACGGCGCATGAAGCCAACCTGTACGAGGTGCTTGCCGCCGGCCATCTCGGCCTCAACGATCTCCTTGCCGTCAGCAGCGGTGTTAGCCAGCGGCTTCTCGGAGAATACCGGCTTGCCGGCCTTGATAGCTGCCAGAACCGGACCCTTGTGGAACTGACCCGGGGTGGTAACTACAACAGCGTTTACGTCCGGATCGTTGATTGCTTCGTTGAAATCGGTGTAAACCTTGGTGCCGGCGCGGCGATCTCAGCGCCCTTCTTTGCGCCTTCTTCAAATACGTCGCATACGGCAACGATGCGTGCATTGCGGATGCGGTTCTGGATACGCTCGATGTGCTCACGGCCGATCATGCCGCAGCCGATCAGTGCAATGTTCAGATTTTCCATGATAAAGCTCATCCTTTCAAAATATGCCGCTGTACGGCAGAGTTCAAGTCTAACGGGTTATGTGCGAGTATTTCGGGAGCCGCAGCATTGCTGCGACCCCTGAAAACTCGGAAAAAGAAGAGAGATTGTGTGTGTCTGTTTTACGCGCGCTTTGCGTTCTTGCGCATGTCGAGTACAACCGAACCGACAATGATAACGCCCTTGACAATGTTGGTCATGTTATCGTCTACCTTCAGCATAACCAGACCGTTATTGATAACGCCAAGGATCAAGATACCTGCCAGAACACCGGATACGCGGCAGATACCGCCGGTATGAGAGGTGCCGCCTACCGTTGCTGCCGCAATCGCATCCAGCTCGTAGTTCAAACCGGAGTTTGCCGGATCCGCAGAGCCTGCGCGGCCTGCCAGCAGCATACCAGCGATAGCAGCACACAGCGAGCACCAGATGTAAACCAGAATCAGGTTCTTCTCAACATTGATACCAGCTACGCGGGCCGCCTGATCGTTGCCGCCGATAGCATATACGTTCTTACCAAAGCGTGTCTGGGTCAGCAGGAATGCCGAGATTGCGAACATTACGAAAAAAACAACGATGATGATTGGGAATACGCCGCCAATACGGTACGCACCCAGGAAACGGAACTGCTCAGACAGGTTAGAAACCGGACGGTTCGTATACATTTTAGCACCTGCACGGCAAATCAACTGTGCACCGAGAGTAGCGATAAAAGGCGGGATTTTGGTATAAGCAATGATCGCGCCGTAGATTGCGCCAATGCCTGCACCAAGTGCCAGACCAATCAGGATAACCAACGGAGCTGGCAGAGTGCCCACACCCGGCAGAATGGCATTTGCATAGCCTTCTGGCTGCACGAGCGAAGCGGTGATGCACGCAACTAACGCAGCGGATGCGCCGATCGTCAGGTCGATACCTTTAGAAAGGATTGCGAACATAACGCCAAAGGCCATGATACCCTTGACTGCCTCACCGGAGAGCAGTGTCAGCAGGTTATCCACCGAGAAAAAGCTGGGCTGTGCGATACTCATAATGATGACCAACACGATCAATACCAGCCAGATTGAATTCTGGGACAAGAATTTCTTCGTATTAAATGTTTTCTGCATACCATGTACCTTCTTTCTTATTGTTCATCCGCAGCAGGCTGATATGGTATCTCGCTGGTTGCATATTTGAGAATCAGCTCACTCGAGAAGTCTTTGCGATCCAGGATAGCGGTCATAATGCCTTCGTGCATAACTACGATACGGTCGGACATACCCATGACCTCGGGCAGCTCACTCGAAATCATGATAATGGCCTTACCCTCACCGGCAAGCTTTGTGATAAGCGAATGAATCTCTGCCTTTGCACCAACATCAATACCGCGTGTCGGTTCGTCAACGATCAGAATATCCGGATTGGTCAGCAGCCAGCGCCCAACCAGCACCTTCTGCTGATTGCCGCCCGACAGATTCTGAATGGGCGTTTCGATAGACGGCGTTTTGGTGTTGAGTTTTTTAACGTATTCTTCGGTGTCTTCGCGCATTTTCTTATGATTCAGCGGGAATCCGTACTTTTTCAGGTTTGCCAGCACCGTATTATCCTGAATGCTCAGCAAGCCGACAATACCGTTGCCGCGCCGATCCTCTGTGAGCAGGCCAATCTTGTTGGCGATCGCATCCTCAGGAGACTTGATGTGCAGTTCCTGACCGTCTTTATAGATTTTGCCGCCTGTCATATGGCGCATGCCGAAGATTGCTTCCGCCGTCTCGGTGCGGCCCGCACCGACCAGACCCGCCATACCCAGAATTTCACCACGATGCAGTTCAAACGAAACATTTTTAACTGCGCGGCCGGCAGACAAATTTTCCACTTTAAGAATGGTTTCCCCGATCGGACACTCTACCTTGGGAAACATGTTGTTCACTTCGCGTCCAACCATCAACTGAATAACCTTGTCTACATTAAGGTTTTCCGCGCGATCCGTAGCGATGTATTCGCCGTCGCGATAAACCGTGATATCGTCCGAAATCCGGAAGATTTCGTCCATTTTGTGCGAGATATAAATGATAGCAACATTTTTTTCCTTGAGTTCTGCAATAATGCGAAACAAATGCTCGACCTCTGCATCGGTCAGCGAGGACGTAGGCTCGTCCATGATAACAATACGGCTGTCATAGGATACAGCCTTGGCAATCTCAACCATCTGCATCTTTGCAACGGTCAGGTTACCCATCTTCTCATCTGGATCAACGTCCAGATTCAGCTTGTTGAACAGCTCAATGCTGTCCTGCCGCATTTTTTTATGATCGATGATCAGTCCCTTGCGCGGTGCGCGTCCCAGCCACAGGTTTTCGCAAACGCTGCGCTCGGGAACCGGAGACAGCTCTTGATGGATCATGGAAATGCCGGAATTCAGTGCCTCAAGCGTATTTTTGAACTGGATCTCCTTGCCTTCAAATACAATCTTGCCGGATGTAGGCGGATGAATGCCGATTAGACATTTCATCAAGGTAGACTTGCCTGCGCCGTTTTCGCCCATCAGCGTATGAACGGTACCGGGCCGTACCTTGAGCTGTACGCCTTTCAGTGCGCGTACACCGGGGAATTCCTTGACAATATCGGTCATTTCGAGGATATATTCTTGGCTCACTGCTTTTCACCCCATTATCTTGTTTGATTTAGGAAAGGGACATCGTTTCAATGTCCCTTTCCTCCTGACTGTGTGCTTATTCGTAATCTGCTACATTGTCCGGGGTAACAGGTTCGAACGGTACCCAGCAAATATTGCCAGTATCATCGGTTTCATAATCCGTACCATCGTTGATTGCCTTGCCCTCGATCAGATTAACTGCAGCCTTCACAGCGCCATAGCCCTGACCGTTGGCATCCTGGAATACGGTCATCGCGAGCGTACCATCCTTGATTGCCTGAATACCATCTACCGTTGCATCGATGCCAACGATCGGGATCGAAGTCGGATCCATGCCCTTAGCCTTCAGCGCCTCTACCGCACCAAGTGCCATCGCATCGTTGTTCGCGATGATGCAGTCAAATTCGGTGTTGCCCAGCAGCGGAGAAATCATGTCCATTGCGTTTGCACGGTCATAATCTGCAACCAGCGGAGCCGCCGCCTGCGTTGCCTTGATGCCATTGTCCTCCAATGCCTTCAGTACGGAAGCGGAGCGCTGTTCAGTATGTACCAGACCCAGCGTGCCCTGCAGCATCAGATACTTAATCTCGGTCTTGCCCTTATCCTTGAAGTAATTAGCCAAAAATTCACCCTGATAGTAACCGGAGGTGTTCTCATTGGAAACAACCGCTACGGACTTGCCTGCTTCCAGAACGCTGGTATCGGACGGTGCGCGGTTAACGAAAACAACCTCATATCACCGGCAGCCTCGATGCACTGCTGTGCCGTTGCGGCATCTACCAGATTGATCAGCACTGCGTCATCGCCTGCATTTTTAGCAGATTCGATAAACTGGAGCATCTTGCCGGTATCGTTCTGTGCGTCCTGCGAAGCGAGCGTAACGCCAAGCTCATCAGCCGCCGACTTTGAGCCAGCTTCCAACGTGCTCAGGAACTCATCACGCAGCGACATAATCAGCGTCATGCTATAGCCATCGCCCGATGCCTTGTCTTCACCCTGCGCGTTGCCATTCGAACCAGAACTGCCGCCGCAGCCTGCCAGCATGGATGCCATCATTGCCGATGCAATCAATCCTGCGAAAAGTCTTTTTTTCATTTGCTTTTACCTCATCTTTCTCAACTTTTTTCTTAGCCGTACACGTTCACATTTTTGAAAAATGCGATTTACGCTTGCCTTGATTTAGTTTTACACTCTTTTTCGATGTGCGTCAACCGGCTTTTTGAATTTTCACCAAACCGCACAGACGAATCCTGTGAAAACTGGTGATTTTGTCTGCACAAAATTGTGATTTTATAGGCTTTGCACGACAGAGCGGGGGAATCGCTTATGCAAAACTACCCGCCTCAGATGCGGGATCTGGCTGTTAGTTCAATCTCATAACAACTCGGTATCCGTTTCGTATTTCACGTGTTTTGCTCGTTTTATGGCGTTTACGGAAGATACATTGTACGAAAATATGAACAAAACACGGAAGGTTCGGAAAAGAGTGCATTTTTGCGTGCACAGCTCGAATGAGCAGAATCCGTACACGTGCACAATATTGTGAATACCGCTTTATTCACTTTATATATAGACTTATTAGGGGTATTATGTTATGCTTTAACTATAAAAACGGGAAAGAACCGTTCTGACAGAGGTGATATCATATGGCAATTACCCTGAATCAAATTGCTGAGATTTGCGGTGTGTCCCGCGGTACAGTCGATCGGGCACTCCATAATAAAGGAAATGTTCGCCCTGCGGTGGCGGAGCGGATCAAGGCGGTAGCCAACGAATATGGCTACACCCCCAACCGTGCCGGACTGGCACTGTCCCGCACATCGCATCCGATTCGCATCGGCGTGATCATTATTTCGGTGCAGACCCCGTTCATGCAGATCGTTCTGGATGCCGCCCGGCGCGAAGCCCGCCGTCTGGCCGCGTTCAGCGTGGAGGTCATCTTCCGGCTGTCGCCCTCGCTCGATCCGGTCGAGCAGGTCTCGATGATCGAGGAGCTGGTCGAGCAGCATCATATCAGTGCGCTGGCGATCACGCCGCTCGACTGTCTGCTGGTCGAAACCAAGATCAACGAGCTGATCGACCAACGCGGAATACCGGTCGTTACGTTTAACACCGATCTTCCCAACATCCGTCGGCTGTGCTATGTCGGGCAGGAAAACCTTTCTTCCGGCCGTACAGTGGCCGAGCTGATGCGTCTGGTGACGCGGGAGAGCGGCACGGTGGTTACGATCAGTTCGTCCTGGATGTATCACAGTGCGTTCCGCGAACGTCTGAAGGGCTTTAAGGAGGAGCTGCTTACCCCCGATTCGTCGCTTCAGCTGCGGGAGGTCATGCTGCCGAACGATGACAGCAATGTGGTTTACGAGCATACGCTCCGTCTGCTGCAGGAGATTCCCGATCTGACCGGTATCTACGCGATCACACCGGGTTATGCGGGCGTATGCAGCGCGCTGGTCGATTCCGGCCGCGCACGGGGGGTGCACCTGATCATGCACGATGAGATCCCCGCCAACCTGTACGAGCTTCGGCGCGGTGTTGCGGATTTTGTCATCGGACAGGATGCGGTGCAGCAGGGCGCACTGCCGCTGTCCCTGCTGGCCGATTACATTCAACTCAAACAGCAGCCGCCGAAGGAGTTTTACCATACCGATATTCGGGTGCTGCTGCGACACAATATCGAAAATTTGCTTTAATCCGGGTCAGGAGGTATTATGTCTGTTCTGCTTCCGACATTTCGCCGTGTCAGACTAACGCAGCAATGTGTGATTCATCCGCAGGATAAGGGCGGCAACTATCTGCCTTGCGCCTCGGAGGATTGGGTGCTGTTTGTTTCGCTTGCTGCGGACGGGGAGCAGATCATTCTGCGAACCGAGCACCGCTGTCTGCCGATCAAACCCGGCAGTGCGCTGCTGCTGCCGCCGAATGTCTGTCACGAGCTGCCGTTCGTACAGGCACCCTGTCTGATGCTGGAATTTTCCGCCGCGGATGACGGACAGGCGATGTTTGAGTTTCCGCAGTTACAGGGAACACCGGCATGGACGTTGCTGCAGCTGCTCTACTCGGAACAGACCACGGCTACCGCCCGGACACCGCTTTTAGATGCGCTGCTGATGCAGATGGCGCCTATGGCGCATGGCTTCGAGCTGTGTGCGCCGGATGCCGCATTCTCGCTTGCAACCGAGGTATTGCAGCATTTGAACCTGTGCTTTGCCGATGAGCTTTCGCTGACCGAGCTGACCAATCGGTTTCACGTTTCGACCAGCCACATGATCCATATGTTCAAGGCGCAGTTCGGCCTGCCGCCCATTCAGTATATGGTGCGCCGCCGGATCGGGGAAGCGCAGCATCTGCTCCGCACAACGGAGGACAGTGCGGGCGATATTGGCGGTCGGGTCGGCATGATCAACCGCAATTACTTTTACCGGATGTTCAAGCGTCTGGTGGGGGTATCGCCAGTTCGATACCGCGAGGTCATTGGCGAACGCCCGGATATGCTGGCTTGAGGAAACGACTTTATGGAATCGAGAGGCTGTTGGAAAAACTAACGTTTTCCGAGCAGCCTCAGGCACTGTGATTTAGACACAGTGCCTTTCTTTTTGTCTGGTTGTCGGAAAATAGAAGGGGAAATTATACAGAGTTGCCATGGCGTTCCGATCTGTGGAAGACAGCGGCACAAGACACAACCCCTGAGTTTTGAACCCTGCCCTCGATTTTGGGGTCCATATTTTGAAGCCCTAAAGCCGAAAATCATGCGGTAAAAAACGCCCTCTCACAAAGGCGGTAGTACCGTCTATGTGAGAGGGCAAAATAAAACTACGATTTTATTATCATTTGGCTTAATAATCGGATAAAACCGCGTAAAAAGCTACCGAAAGGGCTTTCTGTGGTGACCATTCACTGCAAACCATCGCGCTGCCGCCAAGGCGGACAAGCAAGCCGGACTGTCGTGTTTCTATCTGCGGAAGCGTACCGAAAAGGCAGCTGTGCCGCTGTTTTTTTATGTGTATTTTACGCTTTTTTGAACGTTTTTTAAAAATGTTGTGTATTGTGTATGTGTATAAAAAGAGACAGGCTGTTACGCCTGTCTCTTTCTTTATCCGCATTTTTACATATTCTCTGCGCAAAGGATCTCGATCGGCGTATCGATTTGGTCGTGCGGCAGGGTATGCCGCTGGACATAATCGCGCAAGGTGAGCAGCGCAAGATAGCTCTGCCGGTGGATATTCTGCGCGATGGTGAAATCTATTTCGCCGCTTTCCAGCAGGCGGCGGGTGGAGTCGGTTAGATCGTGGCTGACGATATGCACTTGTCCGGTCTTTTCCATATCGCGCACCGCCTCTACGCAGCCGGAAACGCTGTGATTCGCCATATAGATACCGTGGATGGACGGCGTGCGTTCGAGCGCGTCGCGCACCTTCTGGTAGCTGAGCGTATAGTCATTGTAGGTTTCAATGATCTGGATATGCCTGCCGGCAAAGCCGCGCTCATACAATCGCTCGCAAAAGCCCTGAAGCCGCAGCCGATGAGCGTTAAATTCCGGATTGCCGATCGCAATGAGCAGGCTGTCCTCCGGACGCAGATATTTCGCCATCAGCTCGCCGGCAACACGACCGCTGCGGATCAGATCCTGACCGATGAAGCACAGCCGGTCACAGCCGGTCAGGTCGGTGTTCATCGTGACAAAGACGACCCCTTTTTCGCGCAGCTCGTTGATTTTGTGCACGATAGCGGCATGATCCTTCGCACAAACCGCAATGCCGTTCACGCCTTGTCCTGCCAGTACCTCCAGCCGTTCGACCGCCTCCTCCGGCAGCTCGGTTTCACATTTCTGCACCAGAAATTCCACATTGAAATCGCGCAGAAAGTCCTGTGCGTCCTGCACGCCGCGCAGCAGCTCCTGACGCAGATAGCCGCTTTCGCTCGTCAACAGCACACCCAGACGGCAAGGCGGCAGTTCAGCCGCTGACCTGCTGAGTCCGAGTGCGTCCGCCTGCTCCGCACGCGGCGGTGCGTAGCCCAGTTCGCGCATGGTGCGCAGCACACGCTCGGCAATTTCCGGCTTGACGTGCGGACGCCCGTTGAGAACGCGGTCCACTGTGCCGCGCGACACGCCTGCCCGTTCTGCTATCGTGTTGATCGTTATTCGTTTTGCCATGCTGCAACCGTCCTTTGCTTCTGATAACAGTATCATATCATAGTTTTTCGATTTGTGCCATAGGCACACGAAAAAACAATACACATTTTTGAAACCCGTGGAAAGCACTAAGATATATCGTATAACAGCGTCATATATTTGCTAAATTACAAAAATATCTGCAAATATTGTGACTATATCACAAAATTTCGAACAATCTTTTTTGTATCGGTGGAAATCTGAGTGTGCGCGCTTGCAAAACGGCACAAAGTTTGCACAATCCGTATTTTACAATAAATACAGCATTTTATATGTCATTGACAGTGCAAAAGTATCGTGCTATAAATAAATTGTGCTTAAGGCACAAATCAAAACAAAAGCACAAAACGAGGAGAGCGTGAAAGATGTTCAATAACGTAAAACTCGGCATTGCGCCGATTGGCTGGACGAATGACGATATGCCGCAGCTCGGCGGCGAGCTGACCTTCGAGCAGATGGTTTCTGAAGCAGCGCTTGCCGGCTTTCAGGGCACCGAGGTCGGCGGCAAGTTCCCGACCGACCCGGCAGCGCTCAACAAGGCACTCGACCTGCGCGGCATCAAGATCGCGTCCCAGTGGTTCTCCAGTTTCCTGTGCTCCACGCCGTACGAGGAGAACGAAAAGGCATTCATCAAGCAGCTTGATTTCCTCGAGGCAGTCGGCGCAAGCCGCGTGAACGTCTGCGAACTGACCCGCTGCCTGTTCGCAGAGGAGTGCTCGATGTTCGGCAACAACAAGCCGGTTGCCACCGACGAAGAATGGGACAAGCTGACCGACGGTCTGAACAAGCTGGGCAAGATCGCTGCTGACCGCGGCTTCAAGCTGTGCTTTCATCACCATATGGCGACTGTGGTTCAGACCTTCGAGGAAACCAAGCGCCTGATGGACAACACCGATCCGCGCTACGTTTACCTCTGCTTTGATACCGGTCACTTCACCTTCTCGGGGGAGGACGCCGTAAAGGCGGCGAAGGAATTCGGTCCTCGCATCGGCCACGTTCACCTCAAGGACATCCGTCCGGACATGATGGAAAAGGCATATGCCGAGGGCTTCAAGTTCCGCAAGGCGGTTCTGGAAGGCTGCTTCACCATTCCGGGTGACGGCTGCGTAGACTATCCGGGCGTATTCAAGGCGCTGCATGACGCGCATTACGAGGGCTGGTTCATCGTTGAAGCCGAGCAGGACCCGGCAAAGGCAAATCCGCTCGAATACGCAAAAATGGCGCGCGAGTATATCCGAAAAACCACCGGAATCTGATATGATTCACTCATTTCTCTCTTTTTTCTTCTGTTCGGATGCCGCGGTGCTCCAACACTGCGGCTGACCGAACGCAACGAGAGAAAAAACATCATAAACAAACGACAAGGGAGGCGGCGAGATGAGCGAATACTTAGTGGAAATGAACGATATCACAGTGCAGTTTCCAGGCGTTCTGGCACTGGATCATGTTCATTTTGACGCAAAGCCGGGCGAAGTTCACGTTCTGCTCGGTGAGAACGGCGCAGGCAAGTCCACCATTATGAAGGTACTTGCCGGTGTCAACACCAACTACGAGGGCGAGATCATCTACAAGGGTGAGAAGATCGTATCCCGCAGTATCGAGGAACAGCGAGAACGCGGTGTCAGCATTATTTTTCAGGAGCTGAACCAGCTGAAAAACCTCACTGTTGCGGAGAATATCTTCATGGGCCGTCAGCCGACGAAGGCCGGCGGACAGATCGACTGGAAGACCATGAACCGCAAGGCGCGTGAGCTGCTCGACAGCATCCACTCGGATATTTCCGAGAAAGCACAGGTGTCCTCGCTGAGCGTTGGACAGATGCAGATGGTCGAAATCGCAAAGGCACTCTCGTTCGACTGCGACATCATCATCATGGACGAACCGACTTCGGCGCTAACCGAAAAGGAAGTTGCCAGCCTGTTCGAGATTATCGACGGACTGAAAAAGAAGGGCGTAGCAATCGTTTACATCTCCCATCGACTGGAGGAGATCATGAAGATCGGCGACCGTCTGACCATCTTCCGCGACGGCAAGTACATCGACACCGTAAACGTCAAGGACATCACCATTGATCAGATGGTAGCCATGATGGTCGGTCGTGAAATGACCGACTATTATCCCAAGGTTGACGTAAAGCCGGGTGAAAAGCTGCTCGAAGTTACCGACATCAGGCAGGGCGACACGCTGAAGGGCATTTCGTTCTACGCTCGTGCAGGTGAGATCACCGGTTTCTACGGACTGATGGGTGCGGGCCGTACCGAACTGATGCGTGCCATCTTCGGTGCAGACCCGTTCACGAGCGGTGAGATCAAGGTAAAGGGTCAGCCGGTTGCCATCAAATCCTGTGAGCAGGCGAAAAGGCTCGGTCTGGCACTGCTGACCGAGGACCGCAAGAGTCAGGGTCTGATCCTTGAATTCTCGCTCAACCAGAACATTTCTCTGGCAAACATGAACACCGCGATGACGTCGTTTGGCTTCAACAAAGCCAAGGAGACCGCGCACAACCAGAAACTCGCGGACTCCATGCGCGTCAAGACCCCGTCGCTCGAGCAGAAGGCGAAGAACCTGTCCGGCGGCAACCAGCAGAAGGTCGTTATCTGCAAGTGGCTGAACACGGATTCCGACATCATCATCTTCGACGAACCGACTCGCGGCATTGACGTTGGCGCGAAAGCCGAGATCTACAAGATTATGAACGCACTCAAGGAGCAGGGCAAGGCGGTTATTATGGTATCCTCCGAGCTGGCTGAATGCATGGGCGTTTCCGACCGCATCTATGTTATGCACGAGGGTGAAATGACCGGCATCATCGAAGGCGAGGACATGAAGAACGTAACAGAAGAACTGGTAGTCGGTTATGCGACCGGCGCGAAAACAAATATGAAGTGAGGGCAAAAAGATGAAAGAGAAGCTGAAGAAAATCGACCTTTCCAATGCGTCCGCACTGATCGTGCTGATCGTGCTCTGTATTGGTCTGACTATCGCAGAACCGGCATTCGGCTCGGTGGCAAACCTCATCAATATTCTCCAGCAGGTAACGGTAATCGCCGTGCTTGCACTGGGTGTTAACGTGGTTATCTTTACCGGCGGCATTGATATTTCGGTCGGCTCGGTTGTAGCGTTCACCGGTATCGTCATGGGCAAGCTGATCGTTGAGAACGGCATGCCGGATATTGTTGGCGTTATTGCTGCTGTTCTCGTGGGCGCTGCCTGCGGTACCTTTAACGGCATTATGATCTCCAAATTCAAGCTGCAGCCGATGATCGCAACGCTGGCTATGATGTCCATGGCACGCGGCGCAGCCTACACGCTGGCTGACGGACAGACCATTACCGGCTACTCGGCAGGCTTCCGCTGGATCGGTATTGCAAACATTCCGGGCACCGCTATCCCGGTGCAGATCGTATTCATGGTTCTGCTGTACATCGTGTTTTACTATGTGATGAAGTACCGCAAGTTCGGCCGCTACATCTACTCCATCGGCGGCAACGAAGAGGCAACCCGTCTTTCCGGTATCAACGTTGACAAGTACAAGACTCTCGCTTACACCGTTTCCGGTCTGTGCGCCGGTATCGCATCGGTTATTCTGGTAGCCAAGCTGAACTCTGCACAGTCGGTTGCCGGTCTGGACTACGAGATGGATGCGATCGCATCCTGTGTTATCGGCGGTACTCGCTGCTCGGCGGCTTTGGTTCGGTATGGGGCACGTTCGTCGGCTCGATCATTATGATCGTCATCCGCAACGGCCTGAACCTGCTGAACGTATCCTCCAACCTGCAGAAGCTGGTTATCGGCGTAGTAATCCTGCTGGCTGTACTGGCGGACTCTATCCGCAACAAGGCTGCAGCAAAGAAGTAAGACCATTCGCATTTACAGAGTTGTTACCCTGTATGGGTAAAAATAAGAGAAAGAAGAAAGAATCGACAAATTGAGAGGAGCAACAAAAATGAAATTCAAGAGAACGATGGCAATGGTAATGGCAACGGCAATGATGCTGGGTCTGGCAGCCTGCGGCGGCGGCAGCAGCTCGGGCGGTTCGAGTGCCGGCGGCGATGATGAGGTAAAGATCGCGTACATCGTTAAGGCAAAGTCGGACGCATTCTGGACCAGCATGGAGGATGGTGCTGAGTCATTCGCAGAGGAAAAGGGCATCCATCTCGAGTTCCAGGCTCCGGAGAAGGAGACCGATGTAGAGAAGCAGGTGCAGATGGTCGAGAACGCCGTTATCAAGGGCTTTGACGCAATCGTCCTGTCCGCAGCAGACTCCAACTCGCTGGCTCCGGCTATCAAGAAGGCAAATGACGCAAATATCCCGGTTATCCTGGTAAACGACACCATGTCGCAGGCGGCACTGGATGAGGCAGGTGCTCACGTTGAGACCTATGTCGGCATCGACCAGTACGAGGCTGCATCTCTGGCAGGCAAGTACGCTGCTGAGAACATCAAGGATGCAAAGATCCTCTACCTCGAGGGTATTGCAGGTGTAGACGCACTGACGCAGCGTCTGGAAGGCTTTAAGGATCAGTGCGGCAGCTTCAAGGTTGTTGCATCCCAGACCGCAAAGTGCGACCGTAACGAAGCGTTCAACGTTATGCAGAACGTGCTGTCCTCCAACCCGGAAGTAAACGTTGTCTGGGCTGTAAACGCTGAGATGGGTCAGGGCGCTATCCAGGCGATTGAGCAGGGCGGTTTCTCCGGAAAGGTACAGGTGTTTGACTTTGACGCATCTCCGGACGACATCGAGGCGATCAAGGCTGGCACGCTGACCGGCACCGTAGCACAGTACCCGAACCTGCAGGCTGAGGGCGCAATCCAGGCTTGCTTGGACGTTCTGGACGGCAAGACTCTGGAAGACCACATTGTAACTCCGGCAGCTCTCGTAACCAAGGACAACGTAGATAAGTTTGAGGCTGGCGAAGATATCACTGCACAGTAATTTGGATTGGGCTTATGGGCGGCGGACGCCGCCCGACCCATTAAAAGGAGCAATACACCATGAAATTTGATCGTTCTGCGTGCATCGAACCGATGTACAGCGAAATCCCGTTCCTTGACCGCTTTCAGGCGGCAAAGGACGATGGCTTTGAATATGTAGAGTTCTGGAGCTGGACCGACAAGGATCTGGATGCTGTCAAGGCAGCGGCAGAGAAGGCCGGTATCGGTATTTCGGGTTTCAATGGCGATGCGGATTATTCGCTCATCGACCCGACTCATAAGGAGAAGTACCTCGAGTTCCTCAAGAAGTCGGTTGCAGCGGCACAGAAGGTCGGTGCGAAGAGCGTTACTATTCACTCCAATGCGCTGGGCGACGGCGGCATTGTAGTGAATCACTACACCGAGCTGTCCGACACCGTGAAGCTGTGCTCGATGTATGATATGCTGCTCGAGTGCGCTAAGATTGCAGAGGAGAGCGGTATTGCCATGAACCTTGAGCCGCTGAACATCACCACCGACCACGTTGGCAACTATCTGGCACATACTCGGATGGCGGCAGAAATGACCCGTCTTATCGGTTCTCCGATGCTCAAGGTGCTGTATGATGTGTACCACATGCAGCTGAATGAAGGCTCGCTGTGCGACACTATCGCAAAGTACGCTGACCAGTTCGGTCACATCCATGTTGCAGATGTGCCGGGCCGTCACGAGCCGGGCACGGGTGAGATCAACTATACCAAGGTGTTCGACCAGCTGGCAGAGTCCGGCTACACCGGCCGCGTTGGCTTTGAGCTGTTCCCCAAGACCACGACCGCAGAGGCAGTTAAGGCTATCATGACTTACTAAGTCATAATCATTCGCTTTTCCAATCTATCTTATTATAAAAAGGAGTAATCACCATGTTGAAAGTTGGTATTATCGGTGTAGGCTCTATGGGCACCCAACATTTCCTGCGCCTGATGAACAAGATCCACGGCGCTACCGTAGTTGCAGTTTCTGATATTAACGAGGCTCATGCCAAGGAAGTTATTGCGCCGTATCCGACCGTCCGTTTCATCGCGGACCCGATCGCTCTGATCAACGATCCGGAAGTTGACGCTGTCGTTATCGTTTCCATCGACTCTACCCACGAGGAATACTGCCTCGAGGCTATCAAGTGCGGCAAGTACATCTTCTGCGAGAAGCCGCTGTCCGCATCTGCTGAGGGCGCAAAGAAGGTCGTTGACGCGGAGATCGCAGGCGGCAAGCGCCTGATCCAGATGGGCTTCAACCGCCGTTTTGACCCGGCTTACGAGGAACTGAAGGCTCTGGTCGTATCTGGCAAGCTGGGCGCACCACTGGTTGCACACTGCGCACACCGCAACGCAAACTATCCGGCACAGTATGATGACGTTGTTGCCGTTACCGGCACCGCTATCCACGAGATCGACACCATGGCATGGCTGGTCGGCGACTACTTCACCAAGGCACAGGTTATTTTCCCGAAGTGCTCCCGTCACTCCAAGAACGAGAACCTGCACGATCCGCAGATCGTCATGCTGACCACTTCCTCCGGTATGGTCATCAGCTGCGAGATCTGGGTAAACTGCCAGTACGCTTACGACATCCGCTGCGAGGTTCTCTGCGAGGATGGCACCGCAACCCTGCCGCGTCCCTCCCGCGTGGACGTTTGCACCAACCAGACCCATTACAAGGGCATGACCACCGACGGTCTGGGCTACTTTGCCGAGGCATATGACCGCGAATTTCAGGCATGGGCTGACGCCTGCAACGCAGGCACCTACTGCAAGGCTGCTGCCTCTGCTTGGGATGGCTACTGCGCAGCTGTTACCACGGATTCCTGCCTGAAGAGCCAGAAGTCCGGTGCTATCGAGGCTGTTCCGCTGACCGACCGTCCGGATTTCTATAACGCTTAAGGGCTGATTTCTGACAGTTCTCTATTCCCTCTATAACAGGATCCCCGTCTTGTCCCTGCAAGGCGGGGATTTTTGCCGTAGAGTGCCGCTGTGCGCGGCAGGACGTTTGCCGTACTCACGGCAGAGAGCAAAAAGGAAGGACAACCTGAGGTTTTCCTTCCTCTTTGAACTCCTACCTTTCCCATAGAGGGCTTGGGCGCAGATGGTAGACTGCGTAAGCAGGAAAAGGAGTACGGCAGTCGGGTTACCCTTGCGTATCTTTCTCCGCCTTTTAGCAGTTCACAGACAGCGTACTGCTACACATATCGGATAATCTACGCAGGCGCGGCAGGAAAGAGCAGCGCCTTTTATAGTTTGATACATCGGATGTTCTTAAGGCAACACCGCACAATTAAAGCCGCGGTGCTTTGCGGAAATTTTGTGCCCTGACTTTGTTACAATTTCACGGTAATACATCAAGTATTACCGCAAAACTGTGCCTCGTCAGTACGCAAAATTTACTCGCAAATCACTCTTGTTCAATTATGCGGTATTGCCTTAAAACTCCAGACTGTCTGCGTTTAGGAGAAAATACTTCATGCCCATGATAACGAAGCCTTCATCGTTGCGCCACGGTTTGCGGGCGCCGTTTACGATGACGATTTTCTTGAACGAGTCCGGGATATGGCGGAGCGAGTTGAATTCCTGCGCCTGCTTCTCCTCCGAGGTGAGGTCGTAAGCAACCTGGATATAATATCGCTGACTCGCCTGATTGACGACGAAATCGACTTCGAGCTGCTTACGCAGGCGCTTGCCGCTGCTGTCCCTGCCGAACGCTTCCACGATGCCCACATCGACATGATACCCGCGAATGCACAGCTCATTATATACGATGTTCTCCATGATGTGAGTCGGCTCCTGCTGACGGAAATTCAGCCGGGCGTTGCGTAGGCCGAGGTCGGTGAAGTAATATTTGAGATTGGCACCGATATACTTGCGCCCTTTGATGTCATAGCGCTGCGCCTTCTCGATCAGAAAAGCATCCGCCAGAAAATCAATATGCTGTGAAATGGTCTTGTTGGTGTAGCTCATCTGGCGTTCGCTTGCAAAGGTGTTCGCAATTTTAGACGGGTTGGTCGCGCGCCGATTGCAGACGCCAGAACGTCAACCAGAATGTTGATCTCCGCATCGTTCTGAATGCGGTTGCGCTCGATTACATCCTTCAGATAGACGTTAGCAAAGATGTTTTTCAGATAGTCTGCCTTCTGGCGTTCGTTCTGAAAATTTACGATCTGCGGCAGACCGCCGTAGAGCATATACTCGTCCCATGCGTCTTCAAAGTCGCCGTCCCAGACCGAATAGAACTCTGCAAATGACAGCGGATGAATGCGTATCTCGTCACCGCGGCCGCGAAATTCGGTCACGATGTCGCTGGAAAGAAACTTGGAGTTGCTGCCGGTCACATAGACGTCGATATTGCTCATGCGCAGCAAGCTGTTCAGAACTTCCTCAAACCGGGGCATGAACTGCACTTCATCGAGCAGAAGATAATACGGCCCGTCGCCGCGCATGGCATCCGTAATATAGCGGAAGCATACCTTGGGGTCGCGCAGCTCCTCGTTCTCGATGCCGTCCAAAGCGATCTCGATAATATGATCCTCCGGAACGCCGCTTTCAAGCAGATACCGCTTGAATATGGTGAACAGCAGATAGGATTTTCCGCAGCGCCGTATGCCGGTGACGATCTTGATCATGCCGTTGTCCCTGCGCTCGATCAGTTGGTTCAGATATGCCTCTCGCTGGATCTCCATGCAATCACTCCTATTTTTTGTGCTATGCACGTTTTTTAGTAATGATATTGTAGCACATCGGCTTTGACCGCGCAATCGGTGCAGTCCTATTTTCTGCGGCACAGAACAGATTTATGTATCGCGCCTATTCGCCGAAAGGACGGAAATCAAAGGTCGATCCACGAGTGCTGTTCAAGGTAATGGTGTACGGATATCAATGTGGGATCTATTCCAGCCGGAAGCCGGAAGAAGCGTGCCGGTATCGAATAGACTGTGTGCGGCTGATGCCAAGCTGTGCGGAAAGCGCTTCTTCGGTAAGCTGTTCGCCCGGCTTGAGTTCTCCGGTCAGAATTGCCTCGCGCAGCATCTGATAGGCTTTATCCGAAAAAGACTCCCTTTTCTTGAGTGCCTGTAAAGCCATTCTACTACTCCTTTGCTTAATTCAATGTATAAGAATACATTTAGAATCGTCAAGTATAATATATGCCAAAATAGAAATACATCGCAATCTAACGTTATAGCGTTATAACGTTATGACATTATAACTTTGCAACTTTTCAACGTTATAACTGCATAAAATAAAAATCCTAAGACATCCGGAATAAAATGCTCCGGACATCTTAGGACTTTTCATTTTAAAATATCCTGCGTATCGCCCCATCCAAGCGGCTGATCGAGGAAATACCGGTCGGCTGTGAGCAGCCGCAGATGATGAGGAGACCGTTTGCGCGGCATGGATCAAGCGCCGCGCGTATATCCCATTTTTATTCTGAGGAGTGCAAAATCCGGCTTCCTTGCGAAGATCAAAACGCAGGTTTCCCGCATCCGTAAAAACGTGTGTGTTAACAAAAAGGACAAGCCGCGTGCCGTCCGCCGCAGGCTGCGCAGGCAGATCGAGCAGCAGATCAACGCCGACGCGCTCCGCCGTCAGTTTGGCAGCGAGCTGACCGGAACGATCGTAACAGCAGTCTGCAACATCAAGTACGCAGACAAGCTGTTCATCAAGGGCGCTGCGGTCACGCAGGACAGTCGCGAGCAGATCTCCCGCCGTATTTCTCAGGAAAGCATGGAACGCTTTCTGAACAGCGTCACGATCGACTTCGGCCGCATCGAAAACCCGGTTGCGTACTTACAGACTTCCCTGTATACCTACCATCAGAAGCTGCTGCAGCCTTCGCAGGCCGAGCCTGTCAGCACCGGCACACCCGAGCAGCCGCTGGCCGACTGGGAACTGGAGTGGCTCGAGCGCGTAAAAGCAAAACGCCATTCGCAGGAAACCGAATAACCTTTTAAGCCATGATTGACCTCATGCTTATGGGCGTGCCCGGAAAATCATATTTCCATCCCCAAACACCGATGACGGCAGAAAAGCCGTCATTTTTCTTTGTCTGCCATACCATTACCCTGATTTTACAGGGTACTCTGTTTACAGGCAGTATGCTGAAAGACAAGATGCTTTTTGAGCAGATGCAAAACAGGCTGATATACTAAAATCCTTACCTACTAAAACTTCTTTATTAAAACTTCACTACTCAATCTTCCTGACAGAAAAGGAGAGAAAAGAGTGAGAAATACACGATCTGAACGAATCTCTGAACTTATAGAAAGAGATAACGTTATAAAGTTACACAGTCTTGACGTTATAACTGCACAGGTATATAATAAGAGTAACGTTAAACAGTTATAACTTTACAAAGTTGAAAGAGGTGGAGAACATGTCTGCGATATTTGCACTGGCCAACCAGAAAGGCGGCGTGGCGAAAACCACAACGACCGGCATTCTGGCGGCCGGTCTGAAAAAACAGGGTTTCAGCGTGCTGACGATCGACTGCGACCCGCAGGGCAACCTGTCGATGTCGGTAGCTGCTGAAAATCAGGACAGCGCAACCATGTACGAGGTCATGAAGGGCACGGTCTCGGCGCGGGAGGCCATCCAGCACACACCCAGCTGCGATATCATTCCGGCCAATACCATCCTTGCGGGCATTGAGCAGGAGCTGCACAACGTCGGCAAAGAGATGACGCTCAGAGAGAAGCTGCGCGACGAGCAGACCGGCGTAGCGGAAGAATACGATTACATTCTCATCGACTGTCCGCCGTCGCTTGGCCTGCTGACTGTGAACGCACTGACAGCTGCCGACTATCTGCTCATCCCGACCATGGCGGAGACCTTTGCGGCATCCGGCATCACCCAGCTGTATGATACTTACAAGTCGGTGAAGAAATACACCAATCCGGCGCTCAGGATCGACGGCGTGCTGCTCACGCGCACCGAGCGTACCCGCGTCACCAAGACCATTCAGGAGCTGACCGAGAAGATCGCGGACTACATGGGCG
>NZ_QUMC01000034.1:0-30702 GCF_003481925.1 Butyricicoccus sp. OF10-2
ACAAGGTTGATAGGTCAGGAGTGGAAGTGCAGTAATGTATGGAGCGGACTGATACTAATAGGCCGAGGGCTTGACCTTAAATGTTAGGTAACCTCGAAAGATAGCTTGCAAGTAGGATTGTTCAGTTTTGAGGGTGTAAATCTTCAAAAGTAGGTGTTAATGGTGACGAGGGTACACCTGTTCCCATTCCGAACACAGTAGTTAAGCTCGTTTACGGTGACAATACTTGGCTGGCGACGGCTCGGGAAGATAACTCAACGCCTACATCTAAGCAGCAACGAAAGTTGCTGCTTTTTCTTTTGCATAAAATGCAGGAGAATCTTTTCTTTTTCCCGATTTTCCTGTACAATAGAACTATCGAAAAATTTTTCGCCTGCTGTCGAAAAATCTACTGTTTCGTCGGCAGACCGATCAACGGAGGGAGAAGTGTTATGTCGATTCAGGAAAACTGCCGTGTTGTAGAAAATACACGGCTGGGCGAGGGTCTGTATCTGATGGTGCTGGACGCGCCGGAAATCGTTAAACTGACGCAGTGCGGCCAGTTCGTCCACATTGCATGCGGTGAGGGTCATCTGCTGCGCCGCCCGATTTCGATCTGCACCTGGCAGGGCAGCCATCTGCGCATTGTTTTTCAGGTGAAGGGTGACGGCACGAAGTGGCTGAGCGAACGCAAGGTCGGCGATGTGCTCGACGTGCTTGGACCGCTCGGACACGGCTTTGACGTGCAGGTACTGGGCGACCGTCCGATTTTTATCGGCGGCGGCATTGGCGTACCGCCGATGCTTGGATGTGTTCGCACGGCAGCAGAAAAGGGTGCACAGCCTGCCGCAATCCTCGGTTTCCGCAACAAGGGTGCGGTGATCCTTGAGGGCGACTTCCGTGATGAATGCGAGACCTTTGTCACCACCGACGATGGCACCTATGCGCGTCACGGCTTTGTCACCGATGTGCTGAAGGAGCAGGCGGCAGGTGCGACCGGCGTGGCTGCCTGCGGTCCCAAGCCTATGCTGAAGGCGATTGCGGCGATTGCAAAGGAAGCCGGCGTGCCCTGTCAGGTTTCGATGGAGGAGCGCATGGGCTGCGGCATCGGTGCCTGTCTGGTATGCGCTTGCGCGCTCAAGTCGGAAAACGGCGAAACCCGTTACGGTCATGTCTGCAAGGACGGTCCGGTGTTCAATGCTGAGGAGGTCGAGTGGTAATGGCAGATTTAAGAGTGAACTTTTGCGGCGTTGAGCTGAAAAACCCGATCACGACCGCATCCGGCACCTTTGGTTTCGGCCATGAGTACGGCGAATTTTTTGACCTGTCCCAGCTTGGCGGCATCGGCGTGAAGGGTCTGACACCGACCGAGCGTCTCGGCAATCCGGCGCCGCGCATCGCGGAGACCCCGCAGGGTATTCTCAACTGTGTCGGTCTGCAGAACCCGGGCATTGATCGTTTCATCGAGGAGCAGATTCCGTTCCTGCGCCAGTACGACACCAAAATTATCGCCAACGTCTCCGGCAACACGGTCGAGGAGTACGAGGGCATGGTCGAGAAGATTTCGGACGCGGATGTTGACCTCATCGAGATGAACATCTCCTGCCCGAACGTAAAATGCGGCGGCATGGCATTCGGCACCCAGCCGAAGATGGTCGAGGAGGTTGTTTCGGCAGCCAAGGCCAAGGCGAAGAAGCCGCTGATCGTCAAGCTGTCCCCGAATGTCACCGATATTGCGGAGATTGCACGCGCGGCGGAGTCCGCAGGTGCGGACGCGCTTTCGCTCATCAATACACTGCTCGGTATGCGCATTGATATCGAAAAGCGCAAGCCGATCCTGTCCAACGTAATGGGCGGTCTGTCCGGTCCGGCGGTGTTCCCGGTTGCGGTTCGCATGGTATATCAGGTGCGTAAGGCGGTTTCCGTGCCGATTCTCGGCATGGGCGGCATCCGAACCGGACGTGATATTGTCGAAATGATGCTTGCGGGCGCAGACGCGGTTGCCATGGGTACGGTGATGTTCAACGACCCGACCGCTCCGGTCAAGGCGCTTGCCGAGCTGAACGAGTGGCTGGATGCACACGGCGTGAAGTCTGTCACCGAGCTGTCCGGCGCGGTTGAGGTAGGCTGATGAGAACCACGGTCTACATCATCCGTCACGCTGAGGCAGAGGGCAATGTATACCGCCGGTGTCATGGTCAGTACAACGCGCTGCTGACCACGCGGGCATACAAGCAGCTGCCGTATCTGGCAAAGCGGTTTGAGAATGTGCCGCTTGCGGCGGTTTACTCGTCCGACCTGTTCCGCGCACGCGTAACGGCACAGGCTGTGGCAGAGCCGCATCATCTCTCGGTGGAGACCCGACCGGTGCTGCGCGAGATTGATATGGGAGACTGGGAGGACATTCCGTGGGCCGAGCTGCCGCACACATGGCCTGAGCAGTACGCGCTGTGGTGTGCCCGTCCGTGGGAAGCAGCGCCGCCGCACGGCGAGACGGTCATGCAGGCCGGTCAGCGCATGCTGGACGGCGTGCGCGCAATTGTGCGTGAAAATGAGGGCAAAGAGGTCGCAGTAGTGACGCACGGCAGTGCGATTCGCGGCATGCTGACGATTGCACACGGCTTTGCACCCGAACAGATGGGCGAAATCGGCTGGGGTGACAACACCTGTGTTGCCAAGCTGGAATTTGACGAAAACGGCAATATCGACGTGGTTTACGAGAATGATGCCTCACATTTGCCGCAGGAATACTCCACGTTTGCGTCCATTGGCTGGACGAATACCAAGGGCATTCCGGCGTCGCCGCAGATCTGGTTCCGCCGCGCTGACCCAAAGAATCCACAGGATGTGGATAAAATTGTGGGATTCATGCGCGAGCTGCACAAGAATGCCTACGGCACGGATGCAAACCTCGATCCGGATGCGCTCATCCGCGATGTAGAGCGGGCACAGAAGGTTTCGCCGCGGGCGTGCACCTCGGCTGTTTGGAAAGCGGCGAGGAAGTCGCGCTCGTTTACCTGAAAACCTGGTGGGAGGAGCAGCCGGAGATTGGTCTGGTCGGCGGCTTCTGCATTGCCGGTGACTACCGCGGCTGCGGTCTGAGCGGACAGATTCTCGGTCAGGCTATCAGTGTGTACCGTGCGCTCGGCAAGCGCGAGCTGTGTGCTCGTGTTGCCGAGAAAAACATGCGTGCACAGGGTTTTTATCATAAATTCGGTTTTCTGCAGCGCGGCGAGTACCGCGATGAGAACGGACTGCATTATCAGATGGTAAAGCCGATTTCGGTCGAATAAATAGGAAAAGCGCTCTGTTTTTGGCAGAGCGCTTTTTGATTCGCAATGAGAAATCAGCAGTTGGTAATTGTATGCGGCAGCGGAAAAGAAATCCTTTTCGGCTGCTTTTCGATTTTACAGCTTGAGCAGAACCGCACTGTATCGCGGCAGCGCAACCGTACACAGACTATCCTTGCGGGAGACGGCAAGCGTCTCTCCGGTGCCGCCGAACTCCGCGGCATTGCTGTCAAGCAGAACCGTAAACTTCGGCAGGAAAGCGGTGAAGTTCTGTTCGCTGTCCGCAAAATTGCACAGGGCGAGCAGCGTTTTTCCGTTTGCGTGGCGCTCCATGCCGAATACGCAGGGCGCATCCGCATGATTTTTCGCCCACCGGAAATTATCCGGCGCATAATCTGCGTGCAGCGCGGGATTCTCCACATAAGTTTTGCACAGGCTGTGGAAAAATCGGTGGAACGGACGTTCTGCCAGTGCCCAGTCCAGCGTACCGGCTTCGCTCCATTCGTACAGCTGACCCAGCTCGTTGCCCATGAAATTCAGCTTTTTACCCGGATGCGTGAACATATACAGATACATCACACGCGCCTGCGCATACTTGTCGCATTCGTCCGCACCCCACATTTTCTGCACGATTGCCGCCTTGCCGTGCACAACCTCGTCGTGCGAGAGCGGCAGCAGGTAGTGCTCGTTGGAAAAATAGTGCATCGACCAGAGCAGCTTGCCATGGTCGCGCGGACGCAGATCCGGCTGGGTTTGGCAGAACTCGAGTGTATCGTGCATCCAGCCGAGATCCCACTTGTAGTCGAAGCCCAAGCCGCCCTCGTCCACCGGACGGGTGACACCGGGATAGGCAGTCGAGTCCTCAGCGATGAGCAGAGCAGAGGGATGGCGGGCTTTCAGACCGCGGTTCATATTTTTGAGGAATTCGAGCGTGTCGCCGTTGACGCCGCGCGCGGGATCGCCCTGCCAGTAGATCAGGCGCGAGACCGCATCCATGCGCAGACCGTCAAAATGAAACTCAGTGAGCCAGTAATCGGCCGCAGACTGCAGAAAACAGCGCACTTCCCGTCTGGAATGAATGAAATTGTAGCTGCCCCATTCACTTTCACCGACCGCGCTGTGCGGGTACTCGTACAGGTGCGTGCCGTCGTATTTCGCCAGACCGTAGGAGTCTACGGCAAAGTGTACCGGTACAAAATCCATGATCGCACCGATACCGGCATGATGCAGCTTGTCAATCAGCAGTTTCAGCTGTGCCGGCGTGCCGTAGCGCGAGGTCGGAGCAAAAAATCCGGTGTTCTGGTAGCCCCAGGAGCCGTCAAACGGGTGCTCGGACAGTGGCAGAAACTCCACATGCGTGTAGCCGTTTTCCTGCAGATAGGGAATCAACCGGCGGGCGATTTCATCGTAGGTGTACCAGCCGTTTGCGTCGTCCGGATTTCGCATCCACGAGCCGAGGTGCATCTCGTAGATATTAAGCGGTGCGTCCGGCGAAGCCGTGCGGCTGTTCATCCACGCTTCGTCTGTGAAGCGGTACTCGTCAAGGTCGGTGATAATCGAGCAGCAGGCAGGCCGCAGCTCCATGGCAAAGCCGTAGGGATCGCAGTGCTCGGTGACAGAGCCGTCCGGGCCGTAGATGCGGTATTTGTAAAACTGGCCTGCGCGGGCGTCCGGTACAGAGACCGACCAGAAGCCGCTGCGGCCGTCCTGTACCAGATCGGTCTCGGTCCAGCCGTTGCACGCGCCGGTCAGCGTAATGCGGCTGGCATTGGGCGCAAAGGTACGGAAAACGACAGCGTTTTGCTCTATGTGAGCGCCAAACCAGCGGTAGGCGTCGAAAATTTCTCCTGTGAAGAATTGGTGCTGATTCATGGAAGCACTTCCTTTCTTTTCCCCTAACGGGGGATGGTCGCTTGTGAAGCGAAAGAACTGCGGCGGTTTCGCCGGGGAAACCAAAAGGGTAGACACCTACGGTTTCTACCCTCTTGGGACTCCCGTTTCCCTTGGGGATAGCACGGCGAAAATTAGTGAACTGAGACTATAAGGACGCGACAGAGGATTTTCTCTACCGCAGGACGTGCTTTGCGCGTCCATGTATCCGTATATTCGCAGGGTCAGATACCGTTCTGCTACACATGTGGTATAATCAACGCAGAGTGCGGCATGACAGTGCCGCACAATTCGTTAGCGTGTTATGATAGACAGGGCCTACGAAGATAAATTGTAGCGAATACCTAAATTCGCAGGTGCCTTCCGTTACAACGTGCCAAAGGGTTGCGCGACACGGGTATGTCGCGCCTGCGGAGACGGAACCGCATGTGTAGCAGCAGAGTATCTGGCACTGCGTATAGGCAGGGGAATGGGAGCACACTGTGCTCCCCAACGGAAGAAAAAATCCTCTGCCGTTCCCCTTTTCGGAGCGGTCTCGTCTCTCCGATTTTCGCCGTGCCCTCTAAGGGAAAGAGGAAGATTCACAAGAAGGAGAAAACCGCAGGTTGTCTCCTTCTTGTGCCCTCGCCGGGCAGGCGAGTTAGGTTCGCTTCGCAAGCGACCACACGATACAGCGGCACAATCCAGATTTTATAAATTAAGTATAGAATACATACACGTTAAACGCAACCGTCAAAACTGTACAAAGTGTCCGTTAAATAAAAATGAACCGGCCCGCCGCTTCGCGGCTCTTATACTCGGGTGCGTCAAAGGACGCGGATTTCACCCAAAATAAAATGAACCGAATCCGGAGTGGCTGCTCTTATATACAGACGCACCCAGGGAAAGGATAGAAAGTTATGAACGATAAAGAGCTTGTCAGCCGCATGCAGTACGGCGATATGCAGGCGTTCGACGAGCTGTACGAGCGCTACAAGGACGATGCATATCGCCTTGCGTGCCTGATCACCGGCAGCAGGACGGACGGCGAGGATCTGGCGCAGGAGGCCTTTGTCACCTGTGCACAGTCCATCAAATCCCTGCGGGACGGCAGCAAATTCCGGCCGTGGCTGCTCAGAACGCTGTCGCGCGCGGCATGGAAGTACTGCCGCAAAGCCAAACGGGAAACGCCGGTATCCGAATTTTTCGATGCAGGTGAGAGCGAAAGCGCACTGTCCGCCGTGCTGCGGACGGATGAGCAGCGCCGTCTGTACGCCGCCCTCGACACACTGGACGAAAAACGCCGCGTGACCGTGGTGCTGTATTACTTCGATGATCGCTCGGTGCGTGAGATCGCGCAGGCGACCGGCGTGACCGAGGGAACGGTGAAATCCCGCCTTTTTTCCGCTCGCCGCCATCTGCGGCAGGCGCTGACCGAAGAACGGAAGCCGAAGGAGGCTGCAAATCATGGATGAAATCAAAATGGAACGCGAAATCAAGGAAATGCTGCATCAGTGTGCAGATGAGCTGCATGCACCGGATTCGATGCAGGCGCGCGTCAAATTTGCACTGAACAATGCACCGGCACGCAAGCGTCATCTGTGGAGCAAACGCTTTGTCGCGGTTGCCGCTGTCGCTGCGATTGCGGTGACCGGCGCATTTGCGGCAGGCGGCATGGGCGGCATTTTCAGTGAGGGCTGGTCTGACCAGCGGCTGGATCTGTCGAGCACGCAGGCGCATCTGGCTGATGCCGGTGTAGTGCTCACGCTGCCGGACAAGATTGGCGAGTATACGTTCAGCTACGGCTCTGATGTGGCTACCACCGCACGGAACGGCGTGGGTGAAACGGAGAAAATCGCCGAGGTGGACGCGACCTACACGAAGGATGGCGCGGAGCTGAATCTGTCCGCGCACAAGAGCTACACCGTGTTCACCGAGGACGAGATGGAGAATCCGGTTCCGGCAACGACTGCGAGGTAAACGGCATAACGCTGACCTATCGCGATGCGCACTACCGCTTCGTACCGGACGACTACGAGAAGTCCGACGAGGAAAAGCAGCAGGAGAAGAACGGCGAACTCGTTATCAGCTATTATGGCTCGGACGAGGTGGAGGATAAGATGTTCCAGTCCGTGCTCTGGGAGCAGGACGGCGCAACGTACCTCATCAGCGGCTATGATACCGGTCTGGATGCACAGACCATGTTCGATATGGCAGCTGAGCTTGTAAAGTAAATCACAGCAGACGAAATTTCACGAAAAAAGCATCGGAAACGCAGTTTCCGATGCTTTTTTATGCTTAGAGAGATGGTTTACTCCACCGAAATGATGTAGTAGTAAACCGGCTGACCGCCGTTGATGACGTTGATCTCCATCTCCTTGTTTTCCTTGTGCAGCAGGTTCTCAACCTCAGCGGCCTGCTCCTCGGTAACGCCTTCGCCGAAGATAACGGTTGCAAATGCGCTGTCGTCGGAGACCATCTCGCGCGCCAGCTTCTTGATGACCGAGGTTTCCTTGCCGTTGGCGCACAGCTTACCCTCGCACAGCGACAGATACTCACCCTGCTTGATCTTCTTGCCGTCAAACTCGCTGTCGCGGGCCGCGTAAGTCACCTGACCGCTGCGGACGTGCTTTGCCGCGTCCAGCATAGCAAGCGCCAGCTCGCTGTCCTGTTCGGCTTCTGGATCGACCGCCAGCATGGCCGAAATACCCTGCGGGATGGTCTTAGTCGGCACGACGATCACCTTTTTCTCCTCGGAGAGATGAACCGCCTGCTCGGCAGCCATGATGATATTCTTGTTGTTCGGCAGCACGAAAACGATTTCCGCCGGAACGGCATCGACAGCGTGCAGAATGTCGTCGGTGGACGGGTTCATGGTCTGACCGCCCTGTACCACAACGTCCGCGCCGAGGTCGGTAAACAGGGTTTTGAGACCCCCACCGGCAGCAACGGCTACAAAGCCAAACTTCTTCTCTGCGGGAACGATCACGCGCTCCTTGGGCGCGTCCGCCGTGCCCTCAATTACCTTGGCGGTATGCTGCTCACGCATGTTCTCGATTTTAACGGTCAGCAGCGGACCGAATTTCAGGCCCTCCTCAAGCGCCTTGTTCGGCTGGTCGGTGTGAACGTGTACCTTGACGATATCATCATCCTCGACAACCACCAGCGAGTCGCCGATCTCGTTCAGAATGGAGCGCAGACGAGCGACATTGCGCGCCTTGTCCTTGCGGGATGCGATGAACTCGGTGCAGTAGGTGAAGGTGATGTCCTCATCGTTGATCGCAGCGAAGTCTGCGGTGGACTTGGTCGGCTCTGCCGCAACAGCACGTTCCTTGTGGATGCCGCGCAGCGCGTCCAGCATGCCCTCGAAGATGGTGATAAAGCCGAAGCCGCCGGCGTCAACCACGCCTGCCTTTTCGAGCACTGGATTCTGATGAACGGTTTCCTCAAGTGCGGTGTGGCCCTGCTCGATGATCGCTGCCAGAACCTGCTCTGCGGTGAGCGTCGGCTCGGCCTGACACAGCTCGACCGCGTGCTGTGCCGCAACGCGCGATACGGTCAGGATGGTGCCCTCAGCGGGCTTCATAACCGCCTTGTAGGCGGTGTCTACGCCCTCGCGCAGCGCAAGCGCGAGTGTGCGGCCGTCGGCCTCGTCGGTCTCGCGCAGCTTTTTCGCCATGCCGCGGAACAGCAGCGACAGGATAACACCCGAGTTGCCGCGTGCGCCGCGCAGCAGCGCAGAAGCGGTCGCATCCGCTGCTTTGGCGAGGCTCGGCTCGGCGAGCTTTTCCATCTCAGCCATTGCGGAACCCATCGTCATGGACATATTCGTGCCGGTATCGCCGTCCGGTACCGGGAATACGTTCAGTTCGTTTGCCTGTTCCTTCTTTTCTGCAATGGCGAGTGCGCCCTCGATCACCATGGACCGGTACAGCGCACCGTTGATTTTCTGATCTGCCATTTATCTAACTCTCCTAAAAGTAACCGCGCAGTTGCGCGTAATAAGATTTCGGTTTGCTTGCAAACCGTAACCGCATGACAGGATTTCCTTAGGGCAATCCGAGTCATTGGTTCCGTCCGCAGACGTCCGCGGTTGTACCGCGGTATTCAAACAGCGGCGTTATGCCGCAACAAAACCCGCGACATGAGCGTGGGTTTTGTTACTCCGACTCAGCGCCCTTGGGGCGCGTCGTTCGGGTATCGGAAGTCAGTTTCTACGGAACTGACTTCCGTATATAGGGACTTGCGAAGTCCCCTATAGGTGTCAGTCCGCCTTGATGCTCTCTACATAGATATCGACGTTCTTTACGTCCACACCGGTCAGGCGCTCAACATGATAGCGTACCTCGCCGATGATAGAGCGGCAGACGGTGGCAATATTCACGCCGTGCTCGACTGCAATGTGCAGGTCGATGTTGACACCGCCGTCCACAGCCTCGGTGACCTTTACGCCGCGCGACTGGTTTTCCAGTCCGAGCAGGTGTGCCAGTCCGTCCGACATGGAGCGGATGGTCATGCCTTTGACACCGAAGCAGGAGGATGCCGCATAGCCCGCAATGCCGGCCAGCACCTCGTTGGTAATGTCGATATATCCGAGATCGGTCTTGATGGTCATATAAAAACCTCCCTGCGAGTTAAGGCAGAATGCGTCTGCCCCGCAATAATCAATACTTTTGCTGTTTATATGATATAACAAAATCATGTAAAATACAAGCAATGCGGTGACGAAACTGCGTTATTTTTCAACACGGCGGCAGAAAACCGGATAAATTAAAGAATAGTGTCGATTAACACGGAAAATTCGTGCAGGTTAATGCAAACAAATGTTTGCTTATTGCAGCGGATTGCGGTATAATAAGGATAAAATTACGAACGTATGTTCCGACGGAAACAGCGAGGAGTGCCGAAAATGAAGAAGATTTCCGCCAAACAACAGCAGATACTGGATTATATAAGCAGTTATTCCCTCGAACACGGCTATCCGCCTTCGGTGCGTGAGATTGGTGCAGAGATGGGACTGCGGTCGCCGTCCACCGTGCATGCGCACCTGAAAAAGCTGCAGGAGGCCGGTTATCTGGAGCCGAATGAGCATAAATCGCGTGCGCTGACGCCGGTCAGCGGCCCTTCCATGGTGCCGCGCGTGCCGATTCTGGGCCGCGTCACCGCCGGTATGCCGATCCTCGCGGTGGAGGAGCATATCGGCTATGTGCCGTTCGAACCGGCAGTGGGCGGCGGCGAGTATTACGCGCTGCGCATTCGCGGCGATTCGATGATCGGCGTGGGCATTATGGATGATGATCTGGTCATTATCCGGCAGGATGTGCAGGCGCGCAACGGCGACATCGTAATCGCGCTGCTCGAGGATGAGGCCACCTGCAAGACGCTCAACATCACGCCGGACGGTGTCTGGCTCATGCCGGAGAATCCGGCGTATCCGCCGATCAACGGCACCGGGTGCCAGATTTTAGGCGTGGTGAAGGCGGTTTACCGCGAGTATTAAGAGCAGCCTTTTCAGTACCGGCTGAGCGGGGGACGCGAACTGCCGCAGGCGTGTTCGCCCTAACGGGCGGGAGGTTTTTCGCTTGAAATCAAGCGGGGGATTTGCCGCGCCCGCAGCGAGGGCAAGAGGGTAGACACCTACGGTTTCTACCCTCTTACTCCCGTTTCCCTTTGTTTGTTAGTCTGGCGCAGACCAGAGAGCGGCGACCGCTTCGAAAAGGGGAACGGCAGTCGGGTTACCACAGCGTATCTTTCGCAACCTGTTCGCAGTTCACAGATAGATTGCTGCTACACAGGGTGCGGCACTGTTATGCCGCACCCAGCGTAGAGTTGCCCGTATGTGTAGCAGAAAGGTATCTGACCCTGCGAATACGCGGATACATGGACGGCTATCAGTCGTCCTGCGGAAGAAAAAATCCTCTGCCGTTCCTTTATAGTCTCAGTTCTGCAAATTTCGCTGTGCTAAGAGGAAACGGGGAGATTCATAAGAGGGGTGGAAACCTTTGGTGTCCATCCCTCTTATGCGCCCGCCGCGTAGGCGAACTCCCGCTGAACTTCAGCGAAAAACGCTCCGCCCGTTAGGGCGAACCGTCTGCGCGGTTCGTGCGCCCCGGTCAATTGGTGCAGAAAAAAGGGCGCCGCCCAGAATGGGCGAACCGCCTGCGCGGTTCGTGCGCCCCGTAAAGCGGGTGCCTTGCAAATCAAAATTCCCAAAGGAGAATCCTCATGCCATCGGTTGATGACAGCATCCAGTTCGTCAAGGGCATCGGCCCGAAAAAGGCGAAGCTGCTCGAAAAACTGCATATCCGCACGCTTCGTGACGCGCTCGAGACCTACCCGCGCGACTACGAGGATCGCACTCACATCACGCCGATTGCGGAAATCGGCATGGAGGACAAGTATGCTGTGCGCGCTGTGGTCGGCACCGAACCCAAGGTCAACCGTATCCGCAAGGGCCTGACGCTGGTCAAGTGTACGATTTACGATGAAACCGGCACGCTGAACGTCACCTACTTCAACAATCCGTATGCTGCGGCGCAGCTGCGCGTCGGACAGGAGTATGTGTTCTACGGCAAGGTGCAGGGCTATGGACGCGGCCGCACGATGGTCTCCCCGCAGTCGGAGAAGGTCGCACCGGACGCTGACCACCCGGGACGCATCGTGCCGGTCTATCCGCTGACGGCGGGACTGACCCAGCGCGATCTTGAGCGTGTAACCGCTGCCGCGCTCGACACGCTGACTGGTGAATGGCCCGATCCGCTGCCCGAACTTTTGCGGGCGAAATACCGCCTGCCGGACGCAGTAGATGCGCTTTCTGCCATTCACCGACCGAAAACCAAGGACGATGTGGCGCAGGCGCGCCGACGCATGGTATTCGAGGAGCTGTTTTTGCTCTGCTGCGGCCTGCAGCAGCTGAAGGAGCGTCGAAAGGCGGATTCCGGCATTGTTTTTACCTCGAATGGATTGGATTCGTTCTTTGAAGCCCTGCCGTTTACACCGACCGGCGCACAGCGGCGTGCGATTATGGAGATCGCGGCAGACTGCGCCTCCGGACGGCCGATGAACCGGCTGGTGCAGGGTGATGTCGGCTCGGGCAAGACAGTGGTAGCGGCCGGATTGTGTGCGCTGGCCGCGCAGAACGGCTGGCAGGCGGCTTTCATGGCGCCGACCGAAATTCTCGCCGCGCAGCACGCGGAGACGCTTGCACCTATGCTGCACAAGCTGGGCATCTCGTGCACGCTGCTCACCGGCTCGATGACTGCCGCGCAGAAACGTGCGGCACTGGCCGCCATCGAGACCGGTGCGGCGCAGGTGGTCGTGGGCACGCACGCGCTCATTCAGCAGAGTGTGCAGTTCCACCGGCTGGGTGCCGTTATCGCGGATGAGCAGCACCGGTTCGGTGTGGCGCAGCGTGCCGCGCTGTCCGCGAAAGGCGGCTCGCCGCATGTGCTCGTCATGTCGGCTACGCCGATTCCGCGCACGCTCGCACTCATCATGTACGGCGATCTGGATGTGTCCGTGCTGGACGAGATCCCGCCCGGAAGAAGTCCGGTCGAGACCTACGCCGTGGGCGAAAATATGCGCAAGCGTATTACTGCCTTCATCGACAAGCAGGTCGGTCTCGGTGGGCAGGCTTACGTCGTGTGTCCGCTCATCGAGGACAGCGAAAATGCAGAAACCAAGCTGAAAAGTGCGGAACAGCACGCAAAAGACCTGCAGAAGCTGCTTCCGCACCGACGTGTGGCTGTGCTGCACGGACGGATGAAAAACGCGGAAAAAGATCAGATCATGCGCGATTTTGCAGCGCAGAAATACGATATTCTGGTTGCAACGACGGTTATCGAGGTCGGTGTGGACGTGCCGAACGCCAATCTAATGGTGGTCGAGGACGCAGACCGGTTCGGTCTGTCGCAGCTGCATCAGCTGCGCGGACGTGTCGGCCGCGGTACACGGCAGTCGTACTGCGTGTTCTTCGGTGCGGATAAGGGACAGGTCGCGCGGGAGCGCCTGCGCATCCTGTGCAGGACCGGTGACGGCTTCGAGGTCGCACGCGCAGACCTCGCACAGCGCGGTCCGGGTGACTTTTTCGGTCAGCGGCAGCACGGCCTGCCCGCACTGCACGTTGCGGATTTGGCGGCTGACCTTGCGCTCATGCAAAACGCCCGCGAGGAAGCGGAAGCGCTGCTGGCTGCCGATCCGACACTCGCCGGCTATCCCATCCTGCTCGACCGTGTGCAGCGTATGTTCGCCGAACAAAATGATGAAGCGTTTAACTAAATTAAAAACAGGAGAGAACCTCAGTTCAATGTCACTTAGATAAGCCCTAAAGATGTAAACAATCGAATAAGCGAGAACAGCGCACGGCAAAGCGAAAGCGAACTGTGCGCTACTTTACGAGCACGAAGGTATGAGAATAAAGTGTATAAAAAATCCGCTTAAAAGACTATTCAAAAGAAAAGAATTATGCTGCTCTGTAGATGAGGTTGACAGCAGATTTCTGTCGTGTCTTACGAGTATCTTTTCGACCCGGGCGAATAGGCGAAGTGAATCTCATAAGCAAGGATTCAAGCTCTGGTGGACGGACTCTGCCGAGGGAAAATTGCAGACAAATATGTGCAGCATCAGAGAAATTGACCTTATAGGTGTATTTCTTTTTTGCCGATTCAATGACGGTAGAACGGGTAATTGGTTGACAAAAATTGTATATCATCAGTTTTGCAAAGATTTATTGAAAGATGAAGTCCATCTTTTTTGGCGTGTAAGTAAAGTAAGGACAGCATGTACTTTAATTGCGGAAAGAAGTTTCCCACTTGCTCCGGGAAAGAATCTGGGTCATCAGGATTCGTTGCGCATCGCAAATCAGATCTATCGACCGCCAGAGGTCGAAGTCCTCGACAGGTTGTATGTTTGTCAGTGCTTGCTGTAAATCTGTGAAAGAGATATTCGAACGCTTCTGGGATAATTTTAGCTCGCTGCTGAATGGATGCAGGAGACGTTGGAACAGACGGACTCAGTTCGAAAAATCCTCAATATCGCGTGTCAGCGTTCCGCTTCGAAATGTCAAGACAGCCGAAATGGTCTTTTTGAGTGATAGCTTTCGGTTTCTGGTGTAATCTTTCTGAGGGCTGCGGACAAAATCTTGGACTATGCCGATAGACCGAGTTTTTGTCTATACTCCAGAGGCTAAGCCCGCCCGGAGAAATCTTGATTTGTTTTTTTGATACCAAACCATATATTCTTCGACTATATGAATAAACTCCTCTATTGAAACGTTTAGCCATGAAACCCCATAAAACATCTCGTTCTTCATTCGCCCAAAGAAACCTTCACAGGCTGAATTATCAGGCGAGCCCCCTTTCTTGAACATGGATCGATGCAAATACGCTGCATCCATACGGCTGCTCCAGCCCGGTCAGCGATAGTGACATCCACGATCCGTATGGACAATCGGATGCTCTCCGACCTTTAGAAGATAAATCGCTTTGTCCAGCATTCCATTTGTCAACTCTGCGCTCGGACTGGTGCCAATGCGCCAGCAAACAGACATACCATTAAGGCAATCGATGATTGGAGAAAGATAAACCTTGTCGGCAGGGATTGCAAATTCAGTAATAGTAGTCAGCCACTTTTCATTGGGACGATTTACGTGAAAATCCCGCTTTAGAAGATTGGGGACAGCTGGCGTAATTTCTCCCCGATAGGAACTGTAGCGTGTCTTCTTTCTGTTCGCTCCCTGCACTCCTACTTGCTTCATAAGACGGCGAATTACCTTTTCGGATAGCCGTCAGTCCTCTTTTTTCAGCGCAGCATGAATGCGCCGGTATCCATAACAGCAATGATTTGCTTCAAAAATATCCTTGATTTTCTCTTTGACATGGAAGTAGTTATCCTGCTTCTTTACTCGCGTTTGCTGGTAATAATAGCTACTGCGCGGGCAGTTTAATGCGGATAGAAGTTCCGGCAGCGAATATTTATTTTTCTTCTCCTGGTTCCGGAGAGCTGCCCCGAGCTTATTTGTCAAGCATTTTCTTCAAATATTTACACCAAAGATGCCAGCACACTGAATTCTTTCAATGTGCTGGCATTTTCACATTAACTTAGTTACATTGCTGAAAAACGGTCAGTTTTTTATAAAGCATGCGTTATTCACAAACCGTAACACTTTCACAGTTATCCTGCAGCACTGAGCGGTCATTGGAGCTCCACAGCACGGCGGTTCCTCGTGCGCGAAGTACCGCAATACAGTGCAGCAATTCCGCTTTAATCTGCTCATCAATGGTATAAAAGGGATAGTCCAATACCAGCAGACCAACCGGTGCAAACATGACACGCAGCAGCACAAGCTGATCCCGCATACGACTGGACAGGTGACGCGGATATACGTCCAACCCTTCCGGATCAAAGCCCATCTCCGCTGCAAAATCACGCAGCGCCAACCGCAGCATTCGACGATTGATCACATCACCGCGTTCACGAAAACGATTCATCGACCGGAATACGATATTCTCTGCCGCTGTCAGATTCTCAAACACGCCCTTCTCCCAAAAGCGCGGTCCCATACAGCAAATTTCATCTGCATGCCGCTGCCGCCAATCAGCTAAATGGTACATCCGGCCGTCCTGCATTGCAATACCTTCCGTCTGCCCCTGCCCGGAAAACATACGGTATATGATACCCCTGCCAGTTAAACCGCCACACAGCACTCCTGCGGCTCGTCCGGTGTATAAATCCACAGAAAACGGCGCTATATCATTATCTATCAGACAGATTTCCTGCAGCGAGAGATACAGCCGCGGCACGGTCCTTTCCTTCGGAGACACCCCCGTTGATGAAATACGCAGGCGCTGATGAATACCATAAGCCGTCATATCCTTCCGCAGACGTTCCCAACATATCATGCCGCCGCGCATCACCGCGATACGATCCGCATATTGCAGCACCTTAGATACACTGGAATTAAATACAATGACCGATACGCCTTCATCCCTCAGTTGATGTAGGAAGGCGGCAAAACGTATCAGTTCGTCCCTGTCAAGACCCTCACCGGCCTCTCGGCAGATCAACACCTTTGCGCCGCACAACAGTGCACGGCAGATCGAGATTTCCAGCCGCTGCTCGTTTGTTATACTGCTGCCGCGGGCGTGCGGCTCACAGCCGATGCCATAGTGTTCAAACACTTGTTTGGACAGTTCATCTATATTCTTTCGGTGCAAAAATAGATTTTTCCACGAAAATCCGCGCAATACTACCAGATTTTCCGCCGCTGTCATACCATTCACTACGGAAGCTTGATGGGTAATCTCGTAAATTCCCAGCTTGCGGGCTTCGTTCTCCGAACGGTAGCTGACCGGAACGCCATCCAGATAGATTGTGCCCGAAGCCGGGCATAACTTGCCGCACAGTACATCCGCCAGCACAGAGGCGCCGCTTTCGCTGATACCCGTAACACCCAGTATTTCACCCACTCGAAGGGACAGGGAAACATACTCCAGATTCTGTCCGGATGTCTGTGCAGTAACAATCTGCTCCAGATAAAGAATCTCCTGTTTCATGGTTTAATTTCCCCTCATCTGCGGCAGTGTTACGATAACTGTTGTACCGATATCCTGCGTGCTGGCCACATCCACACCGTACTGCATCCCAAAATAAAACTGGATACGGCGATTGACATTGCGCAGCGCAATACCTGTTGACCGAGAACTGTCTGCTCTGCGTTCAATCGGGCCGCTGCGTTCCCGCAAACTTTTGCGCACACGACGTAGCTCATCTTCCGCAATACCGACACCGTTATCCTCTACTGAAATTTGCAGACGACTTCCTACACTTTCCACACGCATGGTGATCTTACCGCCATCTACCCGGCGGTTAATACCATGTGACAGCGCATTTTCCACCAACGGCTGCAGTGTCATAACGGGCAGACTGCTGTCCATTACGTCTTCATTCTCGATATGCTCCTCATAGGTGAAGCGATCGCCATAGCGATACCGCTGAATGAGCAAATAGTGATGTACATTGTCCAATTCCTGTGCCAGCGTAGCCAGTTCGCCCGGGCTGTTAATGCAGTAGCGGAACAGCATGCCAAGTGCTTCGGCCATCTCCGCTACATCCTCGCTGCCTCGCCGCATAGCGCGGCTGCGGATGATTTCCAGTGTGTTATACAGGAAATGCGGATTGATTTGGTTTTGCAGCGCGTGCAACTCAGCTTCGGTCTTCAGCGCTCGTGAAATAGATACCTCATGCAGCTTGTCAAACACCTGCTCAAGCATTTCCTGATCATCCATGTGTAGCAGACGGTCTTTTTCCTCCGGTTCAAAATAATCCGGATCGCCGTCTGTCAGCATATTTTCCAACGCACGTCGTCTGCCAATATTACACCGCAGTTCCGCTGTATAGCTGATGGTCATCGCCAGCAGAGCTGTCGTGATACCGCATATTGGTATAATGCCACGTCTGCCGAGCGTGCACAGCATTCCTGTCATGACACCCAGCAACAGCACAAAGCCGCCCGCAAATAGCCATACACTTCGTTGATTGCGAATCTCTTTCCAATACTTCATGGTGCTTCCAGCCTCACGAATAGAATTTACGGTACTCAGACGGAGTAACCGTAGTTTCCTTTACAAAAATCTTGTTAAAAAACTTGATATCGCGGTAGCCTACTTTCTCAGCAATATCTGCAATGCGCATTTTTGAGGTCTTCAGTAGCTTCTTCGCCTGTTCAATGCGGATATGCTGCAAATACTCGACAAATCCAACACCGGTCTCGGTCTTGAACAGCGTGCTGAAATACGATGTGCTCAGGCACACATGCTTTGCTACCTGCGCCAGAGAGATGCTCTCTGCATAATGCTGTGTCACAAAGTTTTTTGCCTGTCGAATCACATTATTCTCCCGATTTTGCACAAACTGACGGCAGTTCTCAAGCATCTGCGCTGTCAGCTCCACAAAACGTGTTGCAAGTTCTTCGCAGGAATAACCGCTGCACAGTACGTCAAACGGCTCCAGCAGCCGAGGTGCCCGGGCCTGCTCATCACGAGGCAGCTGTTCTGCCGCATTATTGAGGCAGGACAGCATCTGCTCCAGCAGAAAATAGCGGCTGCCTGGTACGATATTCTCGCTTTCCCACTTGCTCCATACCCGACGAATGAGGGCAGCGGCGCTGTCCGTATTCATGTGCTCCACCGCATCACTCAGCAAGTTTTCCCACTCGCCGGTATAAAACATGACGATTTCCCGCAATGCAGCATCGGTCTGTTCATTGAACACCAGTACCGAGCTTTGCCGCTTTTCTAGACGCCACTTGAGCGCTGTTTTCGATTGCTCTACCGCAGTCGGAATATTTTCAGTATCGCCGTCCAACAGCTTACTTGCTGCACCGGTCAAATGGATCAGATGATTGACGCTGTTCAGGCTGCGAATCTCCTGTCTAATAGCACGGAGCAGCGTCTCGCTTTCGGATTCAGCCTGCTCTGCGGAATAGGACAGCAGGCATACGGCATCAAGATGATCAGAAAACGCCGATAGCAGAGTGCTGTGCTCCTGTGCAAGCGCCCGAATGTGCTCGAGCGTATCGCTCACCTGATTGACCAGTGAACCGGCCTCATCGGACGATGCAGTAAAATTGCTGTCAATGCAGAAGGTCACACACTGCAGTTTTGCGTTATCCAGCACAAACAACTCACCGCCATGCCGTTGGGAACGTGTCGGCGTATGTCCGGTCTCCCATACAGTACGCACGTATTGCTCCCGCAGGATGTCCATACTCTCCTGCAGTTCATTCTGTACACGGGCTGCCTCCTGCCGCTGCTCGGCCCGATCGCCCAGTTCATGATCCAGCTTTTCGAGCGCTCGGTTCAGTTCGGCTTTTTTGAGCGGCTTGAGCAGGTAATCCCATACGCCGAAACGCAGTGCTGTCTGCGCGTACTGGAACTCGGTGTAGCCGCTCATCACAATAAAGTTTACGGCCGGAAATTCCTGTTTGGCGCGTTCGATCAGTTCCAGTCCGGTCATGCCCGGCATACAAATATCCGTAATGACAACATCCGGATTGAGTTCTCTTATCTTTTTCAACAGGTCTATGCCATTGCACGCTTCACCGACTATCTTTGCGCCGGGATAGGTGATCAGCGCACGGCATAACTCAACAATATCAAATTCATCATCCGCAATGATAATTCTCAACACGGCTATTCCCCATCCTCTCTTTGCTCGGGTGTTCTCTTCTTCTAATAATAAAGTACCATAAAACTTCTCATGATTCAAATTTTTACGGCAGGTTCAAAAGATACCCCCTGTGAATCTAAAAAACGACCTGTTCTGTCTGCCTGCCAGTCTGCTATACTGGTTACAGTGAGAGAACCGGCACCGATATTTTCTCTCCTACAACACGGCAAAGGAGTTTTGCGTTATGGGAAAAACCGCTATCCCGTCCGTTTTTCCGGCGGAAGGTACTTACGAACTGTCCACACTTCATGTTAATCTTTCCTGCGCGGCACCGCATGCCGTGATTCGCTACACAACAGACGGCACCGAGCCGACATCGAACAGTCCGGTCTATCACCGAGAAGCAGGTCTGATTCCGGTCAAACATACCGACGGAGTGGAATCCGTCACCATCCGCGCTTTTGCGCAGGCAGATGGTCTGCAGCCGAGCGATACTGTTGCGTTTACCTACCGTTTTGCCTGCCGCCCCAAAGGCGTATTCCGCCATTCTCTGCTGCGCGAATCGTCGGATACGGTTGCCGGTCTCATCCGTATTGAGGATTTCGATCTCGACCGCATGTATCTCATCATAGGTCAAAAACGCGCTGCACTGATTGACGCCGGCTGGGACTATGACGGTGATCTTCCGGCGCTATGTCACGCACTTACCGGCGGTCTTCCTGTCGATCTGCTCATCGCACATGGTCATCCCGACCATATTGCACAAGCTGAAAAATTTATTGAATACGGATGTAAGGTCTATGCTCCCTATGCTGACAAATCTATGAAGCAACTGGACTGCGGATTGGACTTTACCCATATTGAGGATTTGAAAGGCGGCATGCGCTTTGATCTCGGCGGCACCGTACTGCAAATCTATGCTACGCCCGGACATACCCCTGGCAGCGTTGTTGTTTTAGATGAAAACACAGGTGATCTGTTTGCATCCGATTCGTTTGGCAGCAACCGCCGTGAAATTCCGGACAGTGCATGGCTCCAACTGAGCGGATACTCACTGGAAAGCTGTCTGCGCTCTCTGGAGACTTTTCTTGATGCCGCAGGCAATAAATGCAAACGCATTTTCACTGGCCACAACGCAGAAATGATGGACGCCCAACAATATTTGTCCACCTTGCGCAAAGCTATGCACAACGCTGTGGATAACGGTGCAGCCTGTCTTTCTCCCTCTCTGCGCAGCGCAGCCGAGTCATTCGGCTCCGGCTCTATTGCCGTAGAGGGTGACTGGCGGCATGACCCGATTTGGGCCGCAGCTAATCTGCAATTCCTGTACGATGTCGACACACAACAGGATCCGCCGCGTTATGCACCCGGTTTTGATCCAAAGATCAAAACCATACTTTGAAATCATTCTCCGCATCTTTCGACTCATCTCTCTTCTCTGCCGCCGATCGGTCCTCCGGTCGGCGGTTCTTCTTTGTGCGAACAAATATGGGGTGATTTTTACGTCTCTCCGCCAACTCCGAAAAAACACCCCCATAAATCAAAAAATACCCGCATTGGAAAATTGGTAAGAAACCGGTATGCTTATATCATCAAAAAGAAATACGGGAGGGAAGACGATGAAACGTGAATATTGTCTGGATATCGACAGCAACGTATATACCCTTGGTGATCTGAATATGTTTCTTGACAATAAGGAGCCAATTTCCTATCCGGCAGTTGACTCACAGAATCCGACTAAGCCCTTCTTTACCGGAAGCATCCGGCAAGAAGTCGAGATAGATGGCATAGCACGTTCATTCCTTCTGTATATTCCTCAGCATTATCCAATTTCGGGCGCAGGCATCTTCCTGTATCCGGATGACAACGTATCTGCCGAAGACTATCTGGAAAACAGCGGCTGGAAGCCGGTTGCCGAGCAGACCAATGCCGCATTGATCGTACTTGAATCCCGTTCCGGTGGCTGGGATAAAAAAGATGTTCAAAGCGAAATCAGTTATAGCGAAGCGGTTTTCAAAAAATCCATTGCCCGCGTGTATTTCAGCATGAACGAAGCCACCTACTACTGCATGGGTTTCGGAAACGGCGCTTACGTTGCAGCAGCATACGCCATGCTCAACTCGGCATTGATTGCAGCTGTCGCTCTGGATGGAGACTACGACCTGCATCCGGATTTAATGGCACAGCTCCGCAGCATCCGCTCTGACCGAGAAGCAAACAAGTCCAAACTGGATGTGGCGATGCCGGCCTGGCTGATTGGCAAAGCTACTCCTCTGTTGGACAGCCTGAAACGTGCAGCCGATGCCAGCGACGAACAGCTTTACAACGATGCGGCATATATCTATCGTCAAAATCTCAAGCAGTATTTTGACCAGCCGAACGGTCTGCCGATGGTGGAAATCTGGCACACCGAACCCGGTCGATGGAATCCCGAAGCAGATGAAAAATACCGCCGCATGGCAGAATTTGTGCTTCGCTTCAAACGGTGGTTGAGCATCGGCAACGGCGATTTCCGACCCGCTCGAACATGGCAGGACATGAGACTTCACCGCTTCACCGCCGAGATAGACAACAGACAGCGCGAATGGTTCGTATACGAACCTACGGCACTCCGTACCGGAAAGCTGCTGCCGTTGGTACTGGCCATTCATGGATACAGCTGCACCGGCGAATTGTTTGCAGAAAACAGCAGTTGGCACGAGTTAGCCGAACGGCGTGGTTTTCTTCTGGTTTATGTTTCCGCTTTTCCCGATAACGGCATCAGCGGCGGACACACCGTGCCTCTTCCTTCGTGGAATGCGCTGAATATCCATGCGCAAACCGATGATGTGAAATACATTGACTATGTATTGAGCAGTGTTAAAAACTCCTATCCGGTTGACTCTGAACGTGTTTACGTTTCCGGTCACTCCAATGGCTCTCTGCTGACGCAGCGACTGATGGAGGAACGACCGCTTGCATTTGCAGCCTTCGGACCACAGGGCGCACCTTATCATATGGGATTGGACGGTACTGCTGCTGATCGTACTATCCGCAAGGATGGCATCATCCGTCCGGTATGGCTGATGATGGGTGCCGAGGATATCGGCGATCAGGACAAGTTGGACTGCGGCTCGATCAACGACCGTTTTCTCGATATGATGTGTGAACTGAACGATCTCGATCGCACAGGTGGCATTGACCGTGAAAACGGCAAGTATCATACCCGCACCTTTGTGAACGCAGAACGTGTTCCGCTGGTAAAGTTCACCGGCATCACAGACACGCCGCATACCTATACTCCGGAATTTGCCCAGCTTTATTGGGATACGTTTTTCTGCCACTTCCGCCGAAAATCCGACGGAACGATCATTTATACAGACTAAGCGCTTTTAGAGAAAAAAGATTGGAGGGATTCCTATTAGCACGATACTGGAAATGCGGGACATCACGAAATCATTCCCGGGTGTGAAAGCCCTCGACGGCGTGAACCTGAAAGTGGAAAAGGGTACTGTCCACGCACTAATGGGAGAAAACGGCGCAGGCAAATCTACATTGATGAAAATCCTGTTCGGACAGCAGCCGCCCGACAGCGGCACGATCCTGTTTAACGGACAGGAAGTCCACTTCAAATCAGTAAAGGAAGCGGTAAACGCGGGCATCTCGATGATCTATCAGGAACTCAGCCCAATCAAGGAACTTTCCATTGCGGAAAACGTATTCGTCGGCCGCTATCCGAAAACCAGAGCGGGTGCGATTGACTGGAAAACCATGTACGATTCCTGTCAGAAGATCTTTGACCGCTGGGGACTCAATTATAATCCCCGCACCAAGATCAAGATGCTCAAAACTGCAGATATTCAGATGATCGAAATCATCAAGGCGATCTCGTTTAACGCACAGCTTGTTATCATGGACGAACCGACCTCCTCCATCTCTCAGAACGAAATCGAGATGCTGTACGATTTTATCCGTGCTCTCAAGCGTGAAAATATCACTATTATCATCATTACACACAAACTGGATGAGGTATACACCATCGCAGATGAAGTTACTGTTCTCCGTGACGGCCAGTACATCGGCGCTAAGCCAATCGGTGAACTCAGCCGTCCTGAGCTGATCAAGATGATGGTAGGTCGCGAAATGACAAACCTGTTCCCGTCCAAGGACACCGGCTACGGCGATGTTCTGCTGGAGGTCAAAAACCTCAATAACGGTTCCAAGGTAAAGGACATCTCCTTCCAGCTGCACAAGGGCGAAATCCTCGGCTTCGCCGGTATTGTTGGCGCCGGCCGTACCGAGACCATGCGTTCGATTTTCGGACTTGATCCATATGAGTCCGGCGAGATATACTTAGAAGGTCAGCAAATCAAAATCCGCTGTGTACGCGATGCCATCAAGCACGATATCGTAATGGCGACCGAAAGCCGCAAGGATGATGGTCTGGTGCTCTGCCGCTCGGTAGAGGAGAACATCATGCTGCCATCGCTGTACCGCCGCTCCAAGGGCGGCATCCTGGACGTAAAGAAAGAGCACGAAATCGCAGATTCTGCTTCCAAGCGTCTATCGGTTAAGACCAGTTCGCTGTCCACTATGGCAAACTTCCTGTCCGGCGGCAATCAGCAGAAGCTGATCCTGTGCAAATGGCTGCTGATGGATCCCAAGGTGCTCATCCTCGATGAGCCGACCCGAGGCATCGATATCGGTGCAAAATGGGAGATTTACAACATCATTATCGATCTGGCAAAGCAAGGAGTAGGCGTGATTCTTGTTTCGTCCGAAATGGAGGAAGTCATCAACCTGTCTGACCGCGTAATGGTCATGTGCGAAGGACAGATCAACGGCTGTTTGAGTAAAGAGGACGGTATCACGCAGGAAAAGATCATGGCTCTGGCATCGGAGGTTCAAAAATGAAAAAAGGAAAAGAGAGTATCTTCAAAGGCGCGTCTATTGCGGAATTGTACAGTAAATTCGGCGTTGTGCTGATTCTGATCCTCAGCTTGATCGTAGGCACCATTCTTTCGCCGGAGTTCCTCACCGGCTCCAACCTGATGAGTGTGGCGCGAAATGTCGGCGTATACGCGATCATCGCACTGGGCATGACCCGTCTGCTGATCGGCGGCGGCGTTGACCTTTCCGCAGGCTCCAACGTAGCATTCTGCAGCGTTATCCTCGCTGTTATCTACGCACAGACCGGCAGCACGCTGCTGGCAGTGGTCGTTACCTTTGCCGCCGGCATGATCATCGGCGCAATCAATGGCTACTTCGCAAGCTACATCGGTCTTATGCCCTTCATCGTAACGCTCGCGACGCAGATGACCGTCCGCGGTCTGGCTTATCTGGTGGCAGGCGGCGCACCGGTCTACGGTGTCAGCGATTCGGTCGTATTTCTCGGTCAGGGCAATGTCGGCGGCTTCCCCATGCTGCTGATCGTTGTACTGGTCGCAACCGCGATCATGCTGTTCGTCATGACCCGTACCTCGCACGGTCGCTATCTGTATGCCATCGGCGGCAACCCGGAGGCTGCAAGCGCATCCGGTATCAATGTTAAGCGTCAGGTATTTGTCAACTACATCATTATGGGTCTGATGTGCTCCTTCGCCGGTATTCTGTATGCAGGCCGTACCAACAGCGGTCTTCCGGCAGGCGGTGTAAACTTCGAGTTTGAGGCGATCATCGGCAGCGTACTCGGCGGCACTAGCATGGCAGGCGGCATCGGCAACGTGGCCATGTCCATCGTTGGTATCTATGTTGTAGGTATCATCAACAATGTAATGAACCTGTGCAGCGTTAACGCATTCTGGCAGCAGGTTGTAAAGGGTATTGTTATTCTGGTTGCGGTACTGCTTGACGTATTTACCCGCAATGCGATTATGAAATCCACGAAGAAGCGCTAAGCCGCAACGCTGGATTTTGTGATAGGAAAAGAACAAAGGAGAAAGAGACTGGAGGAAAAACGAATGAAAAAGAGATTACTGGCGACTTTACTGGCAGCAAGTGTAGCAGTGGCCATGGCAGCATGCGGGCGAGGCGGCTCCTCCTCCGGCGGCGGTGACAGCGCGGACGGCGGCGAGAAGCTCAACAAGCTGGGTTATATCTCCGCTGCATGGAGTGACGATTACTGCAAACGCTTGAATGACGCAATCGTTGAGCACGGTCCGGAATATGGCTTTGAGGTTGAGGCACTGAACGCCAGCCCGAACGGTATGGCGGACGTTACCGGCTATATTGAAGCCACTGAAGCACTGGCCCAGAAGAACATTGACGCTATTCTCTGTCAGCCGCTGTTCTCCGTGCCGGATATGCTGATGCAGTTCCAGCAGAAGGATGTTAAGGTTGGCTTTGTCAACATCGTACCGCAGATTTCGGATTCCAGTAAGGATCTTGATTTCTGCTACGCAGGCAGCTCTGAGGAAGCAATCGGTGCTCAGCTGGCGGAATCCATGTCTTCCGGCTTGAAGGATGGCGCGAAAATCTGTGTTATCTGTCTGCCATATGGTCAGGACAACGCCGCAGGCCGCCTGAAGGGCCTGCAGGACTGGTTCGCAGCAAACCGCCCGGACATTGAAATTCTCGAGGTCAACTATGTAGAGCGCAACGAGGCTACTCTCGCACAGAGTATTTTCGAGGATTGGATCCAGAAGTATGGTGTCGGCGGCTTTGACGGCGTAGCAACTCAGAGCTCCATGCAGACGCAGGGCATCGTAGAGAGCATGAAGCTCTTGGCCTGAACAACACCAACTTTATCCTTGGCGGTATCTCTGCCTCCAGCAGCGACTGGATCAAGGAAGGCACCGAATACTGCGATCTGTATCAGGACCCGGATCTGGAGGCAACCACTGCACTTGATATGATGCGTCATATGGTAGATGGTACCACCGATGAGCTGGAATTCATGGATAATGCACCGACCAAGAATTTTGTAAACGTTTCTATGACCACTCTGAACGCTGATAATATGGATGAATACACCTCGTCCGCACTGGCAGCAAAATAACCTTTCTTCTTCTTATTAAAAAACGACCCCCTACTAAAGACGCGGCGCAATATGCGCCGCGTCTCAGTTTGTCGAGAAACCCGGTTGCACATTAAGCTGCAACCGGGTTTCTAACGTATTCAGAATAGAAAAATGAAAAAGCAAGAGACGAAAATGAACTCCACCCAAAAAGTTAGACAATCTTTCAAAGTAAAAATTATTCAAGCTGCCGAAAGGGCTTGTTGTCTGTGAACCGCAGGCGGCAAGCCCTTCGATTTTGCCTTTTTGAGCAGTCCGAAAAAATTCTCAATCACAGCGTTGTCTAAACAGTTGCCCTTCCGGCTCATGCTCTGCCGGATGCCTTTCTCTCAGAGCATCCGTTGATACTGCTATGTTGGTACTGCCAGCATTGATCTGAGTGCAGGATTAGATTTGTGTTGTCCGGGATTTTGGCAAGCGCCTTGTCCAGCATCGTGGTCACCATGCTTAGTACAGGTCGATCCGAAATCGTATAGCTGACCAGATTACTGTAGCTCAATTTCTCATTGAGCATCGTTTCGACCACCAGTTTCTTGAATTCTGGTGTGTATCGTTTGTTCGGTACTCCTTTTGACATTAAAATCACCCCATCTGTTAGATAGTATATCACACTGTCTAACAAATGGGGTGCTGTTCAAAATTGCGTCCTTTTTGTTTTATTTATACGGGTCGTCCGGCTTGAGGTAGCAGCATTTCTTATACTTCTTGCCGCTGCCGCACGGGCACGGATCATTCGGGCCCGGCTTCTTGCCGGCACGCTTGGGCTCTGCCTTGACGGAGCCGTCGGTTGCGCCTGCTGCGCCGGTCTCCTTGGCTACCTGCTCACGCTTGGGTTCCTCACGGGTGCGAACCTGTGCAAGGAAAATCATGCGGACGGTATCCTCACGGATGGAATCGATCATCGCGTCGAACATATCAAAGCCCTCGCGCTTATACTCGACCACCGGATCGTACTGACCGTATGCACGCAGGCCGATGCCGTTGCGCAGCTCGGTCATAGCGTCGATGTGGTCCATCCACTTGCTGTCTACGTTCTTGAGCAGTACAACGCGCTCCAGCTCACGCATGATGGGCGAGCCAAGGGCCTGCTCCTTAGCGTCATAAACCTTGTGCGCCTGATCTGCCAGAATGTTGGTCAGCTGGTCAGCGGTCAGATCGTCGCACTCCTCGGGCGTGAAGGTGCAGTCCTCCGGACGCAGGAATACGCCGATGAACGGACGGCGCGCCTGTTCAACCATCTCGGTCGAAATCAGGTTATGCTCGCCGATGGCGGCATGAACCGCATGGGCGATGGTCTCGTCGATCATCTTGACGATGTTGTCCTTAACGTCCTTGCCCTCAAGCACCTGCAGACGCTGTGCGTAGATGGTCTGACGCTGGGTGTTCAGCACATCGTCATACTCAAGGACGTGCTTACGAACGCCGAAGTTGCGGGATTCGATCTTCTTCTGGGCATTTTCGATCGCGCCGGACAGAATCTTCTGGTCGATCGGCTCATCATCGGCAATGCCGAGGGTGTCCATCATGTTCTGGATACGCTCGGAGCCGAACAGACGCATGAGGTCATCCTCCAGCGAAATGTAGAAGCTGGATTCGCCGGGGTCGCCCTGACGACCGGCACGACCGCGCAGCTGGTTGTCGATTCGGCGGGACTCGTGACGCTCGGTGCCGAGGATATACAGACCGCCTGCCGCACGAACCTTTTCGGCTGCCGCGTCGGTCTCGGTCTTGAACTTGCTGTACAGTTCCTCAAACTTGGCACGGATAGCCAGAACCTCCTGATCGTCGGTGTCGGCATGGCCGTTTGCCTCGTAGATCATGTGATCGATGTAGTCGTGCGCAACGCGCTCGTCCATCTCGCCCTTCTGCACACGGTCCTCGACCTCGTGACGGAGATACTTCTTAATTTCATCCAGCGCCATGGTCTCGGCGTTGCCGCCGAGCATGATATCGGTACCTCGGCCTGCCATGTTGGTTGCAATGGTAACTGCGCCCGGCTTGCCGGCCTGTGCAACGATCTCTGCCTCGCGCTCGTGATACTTTGCGTTCAGGACGGTGTGCTTGATGCCCTTGGCCTTCAGGATCTTGCTCAGTTCCTCAGACTTTTCGATGGAAACCGTGCCGACCAGAATCGGCTGACCCTTTGCGTGGCACTGCTCAATGCGGGCAATGGTCGCCATGATCTTGCCGCGCTCGTTCTTGTAAACCGCATCCGGATTGTCCTTACGGGCGATCGGCTTGTTGGTCGGGATTTCGATAACGTCCAGCTGATAGGTGTGGCGGAACTCCTCTTCCTCGGTCAGTGCGGTACCGGTCATGCCGGACAGCTTGCCGTACAGACGGAAGTAGTTCTGGAAGGTGATGGTTGCCAGCGTCTTGCTCTCGTGCTCGACCTTTACGCCTTCCTTGGCCTCGATCGCCTGATGCAGACCCTCGTTGTAGCGGCGGCCGAACATCAGACGGCCGGTAAACTCATCAACAATGATGACCTGACCGTCACGGACAACGTAGTCTACGTCGCGCTGCATAACGCCGCGTGCCTTGATGGCCTGGTTAATGTGGTGCTGCAGCGTGGTATTCGCGGGGTCGGACAGGTTTTCTACCTTAAAGTAAGCCTCGGCGCGCTTCTGACCGTGCGGGGTCAGCGTCGCGGTCTTTGCCTTTTCATCGACGATGTAATCGGCATCGATGTCGTCCTGCTCCTCCTTGGCATCCACTTCCTTGACGCGCAGGCAGGAGAGCTGAGCGGCAAAGCGGTCAGCAATCTCGTACAGCTGAGAGGACTTCTCGCCCTGACCGGAAATGATCAGCGGGGTACGCGCCTCATCAATCAGGATGGAGTCAACCTCATCGACGATGGCGAACGCATGGTCACGCTGAACCATTGCATTTTTGTAGATCGCCATGTTGTCGCGCAGGTAGTCGAAACCGAACTCGTTGTTCGTGCCGTAGGTGATATCAGCGGCGTACATCGCCTTGCGGGCCTGCGGCGGAACCTCATGAATGACAAGACCGACCTTGAGACCGAGGAAGCGGTATACCTTGCCCATCCACTCACTGTCTCGCTTGGCGAGGTAGTCGTTGACGGTGACAATGTGTACGCCCTTGCCGGTCAGTGCGTTCAGATAAGCGGGAAGGGTAGCCACAAGGGTCTTGCCTTCACCGGTCTTCATCTCTGCGATACGGCCCTGATGCAGGACGATACCGCCGATGATCTGTACACGGTAATGACGCATACCGAGTACGCGCCATGCTGCTTCACGGCAGGTGGCAAATGCCTCCGGCAAAAGCTGGTCGAGCGTTTCGCCGTTCTGGTAGCGCTGCTTGAATTCGTCTGTCTTGGCGCGCAGCTCGTCGTCGGTCAGCTTTTTGAACTGCTCTTCGAGTGCGTCCACTTTATCCGCAATGGGGTAGATCTTTTTCAGCTCGTGCGACGAGTGCGTGCCGAAAATCTTGGTCAAAAAATTAGCCATTACTTTTCTTCAGCCTTTCAAAAGGGCGCAATAGCCCCATTTGTTACATATACGATAATATTATAGCATAAAGTGGACAGGATATAAATAAATTTTTTGTGAATAAGCAAATTACTGATATTATAAAGCTGTTAAAGCGGCGGCTGTGGCGGCAAACAAGGCGGCGGACGGGTCGTTTTCCTGTTCGGACAGGGGATGCCACAGGCGGTCAACACGCGCCATGCCGCCGGAAAGCCGGGTGTAGACTACCACCTGCTCCATGCCGAGCCGCACGCCGGTCAGCCGCAGGTGCATCATGCAGCGGTTTTCGCTAAGATAGATGGGCTGGGTGCGGTGCAGTGCAACGTAGCCGCGCACGTTGGCCCAGCGGTAGATTTCACTTTCGGCGAGGTCGTGGATGCTGCCGTGCTCACCGAGATGGACGGCGGTGCTGCTCAGCACCAGACTGCGGTCCACCGAGGTGACTTCGTCGTGACCGGTCAGCGGCCGTTCGTCCGCACCAAGCGTGCACAGCGCGATATTGTTGCGTAACGGGTAAAATCGCAGCGGAAGCGCGTTTGTTTTAGCCGCTGCGGTGAAAACTGCTGTCTGCGTAAAAACTCCTCCGTTGCGGCGTGATTTTGCACGGATTTATCCACAGACTTGTGGATAATCGAATGGTTCCATGCCGGTGCCGCGGAGTGTTATTGTATCACGCGGAAGGCGCGGGATTTGTCAAAATGGAAATTTCAGCAAGCGGGATTTTCCGGGTGGAACCTTTTCAGCACCGGCTGGGCGGGGAGCACGAACTGCGTGAGCGTGTTCGTTCCTAACGGGCGGGGAGTTTTTTGCTTATATCAAGCGGGGGAGTTGCGCTCTGCGGAGCGCGGGAACGTGCGCTGACGCCGCGCGGGCGCACAAGAGGGATGGACACCAAGGTTTCCACCCCTCT